>JAIDQW010000043.1 GCA_029062075.1 Paramuribaculum sp. | reverse complement strand
GTGCTAAACCGTTAGTATCCAAATCAGTAAAAGGCACATTCGTCGGCCCAAGAAAAGAGATGACAACCCCTTGGAGCACCAATGCGGTTGAAATCACCCAGAATATGGGAATCTCGGGTATCACAAGAATTGAACAATATACTCTCGCTAAGGAAAATCCCCCGAAACAAGACAAAATGCTCGAAAGAGTATATAACGGACTCAATTCACGCATTTTCGACGCCGGACGCACTGCTGAGCCTATCGTTTATATTGAAGACATCGCAGAATACAATAAAGCTGAAGGACTCGCACTCAGCCCCGAAGAGGAAGACTACCTCAGAAAACTCTCTGAAAAACTCGGTCGTCCTCTCACTGACAGTGAGGTTTTCGGATTCTCACAGGTTAACTCGGAGCACTGCCGCCATAAAATTTTCAACGGCACTTTCATCATTGATGGCGAAGAAAAGCCTTCAAGCCTCTTCAAACTCATCAAGAAAACATCACAGGTCAACCCCAACGGACTTGTATCTGCTTACAAAGATAATGTAGCATTTGTAAAAGGACCCGAAATAGACCAGTTCTATCCAACTAATCCTGACCGCCCCGACTATTTTGATGTTAAGCCTGTTCGCACAGTAATCTCACTTAAAGCTGAGACTCACAACTTCCCCACCACTGTTGAACCATTTAATGGAGCTGCTACAGGTAGCGGTGGCGAAATCAGAGACCGCCTCGGTGGAGGTAAAGCAAGTCTCCCAATCGCCGGTACAGCCGTATATATGACTTCTTACCCACGCATGTCCCCGGACCACCGTTGGGAACTGATGATGAACCCAAGAGTTTGGCTTTACCAGACACCTGCTGAAATTTTAATCAAGGCATCCAATGGCGCTTCAGACTTCGGCAACAAATTCGGTCAACCCCTTATCTGCGGTTCGCTGCTAACTTTCGAGCACGATGAAAACGGGAGAATGTATGCCTATGATAAGGTGATTATGCTTGCCGGTGGAGTCGGTTTCGCAGCTAAAAAAGATGCTATAAAAGGTGAACCTACACCCGGACAGAAAGTTGTGATTCTCGGTGGTGACAACTATCGAATTGGCATGGGAGGTGGAGCTGTTTCATCTGTTGAAACAGGAAGTTACGACAACTCTATCGAGCTAAATGCTATTCAGAGAGCTAATCCGGAAATGCAGAAGCGAGTAAGTAATGTTATAAGGGCACTCGCCGAGAGCGACTCAAATCCAATAGTCTCTATCCATGACCACGGTGCCGGCGGTCACCTGAACGCTTTATCAGAACTCGTGGAAAGCACCGGTGGAAAAATTGACATGTCTGCACTCCCGGTTGGCGATCCCACACTCTCGGCTAAAGAGATTGTCGGAAACGAGAGCCAGGAAAGAATGGGTCTGGTAATCAAGCAAAAAGATATTGAATACGTTAACCGTATCGCAGAGAGAGAGCGTAGCCCCCTGTATGTTGTAGGAGAAACTACGGGAGATGATAGATTCGTTTTTGAACAGAAAGATGGAGTACGCCCGATTGATCTTGCCATGTCTGATATGTTCGGCAATTCACCCAAGACAGTCATGACCGATACCACTCAGACTCTTACATATAAAGATGCCGAATATACCGATTCTAAGATAGAAGAGTATCTCAGAGACGTACTTAGCCTTGAGGCTGTTGCATGCAAAGACTGGCTCACCAATAAAGTTGACCGTTCCGTAACAGGCAAGGTAGCCAGACAGCAGTGTCAGGGAGAACTCCAGTTGCCTCTAAGTGACTGCGGTGTTGTGGCCCTTGACTATCGCGGTAAAAAAGGTATAGCTACTTCAATCGGTCATGCACCGCAGGTGGCTCTCGCCGATTCAGCTAAAGGTTCTGTAATGGCTATAGCCGAGGCCCTTACCAATATTGTTGGAGCTCCGCTTAAAGAAGGCCTCAAATCTGTTTCACTGAGTGCGAACTGGATGTGGCCTTGCAAAAATGCCGGAGAAGACGCAGCACTATACCGTGCCGTTGAAGCCTGCAGTAATTTTGCTTGTGAACTCGGCATTAATATCCCTACCGGAAAAGACTCTCTCTCCATGACTCAGAAATATGGAGATGACAGAGTTTTTGCCCCCGGCACTGTCATCATTTCTGCAGCAGGAGAGGTCAGCAACATACGTCGCACTGTATCTCCCGTGCTGAGAAATGTGAAGTCCACCTTATTACATATAGATTTCTCCGGTGACGAGTTTCGCCTTGGCGGTAGCGCGTTTGCCCAAAGTCTCAATAAAATCGGTTCGGATGCCCCGACGGTTAAGGATGTAACACTCTTTAAAAAGGCTTTCGCTGCCGTTCAGCGTCTTGTCAAGAGCGGATCAATCCTTGCCGCTCACGATGTAAGCGCGGGTGGTTTGGTAACAACCCTCCTTGAAATGGCATTTGCCAATACTGCCGGTGGCATTGAAATTAATACCGATGCCTTCATCGCTGAGGGTCAGAAAGATCTTGTTAAGATTCTTTTTTCCGAAAACCCTGCAATTGTACTGCAGATTGCTGACAGAAGTTTGGAATCAACACTAAAAACACTCTCTGCTGCCGGAGTACCTGCAAAAGTTATCGGTAACACTGCACCGGAGAGAATTCTCATGATTAATCATGACGGATCTGAACGCCTTATTGATATTGATTATATGCGTGATGTGTGGTATCGCTCTTCTTACCTTATGGATTGCGAACAGAGCGGTGAGGCTCATGCGAAAGCACGCTTTGAAAACTACAAGAAGCAGCCTATCCGCTACCGCTTCCCGAAAGGGTTTGATGGTAAACTTGCTTCTCGTGGCATCACTCTCGGAAAACACGATAAGTCAGGTATCCGCGCCGCTATTATTAGAGAAAAAGGTGTTAACGGTGACAGGGAAATGGCTTATTCACTCTATCTTGCAGGATTCGATGTGAAAGACGTTCACATGACCGACCTTATGAGCGGAAGAGAAACACTTGAAGATGTAAACATGATAGTGTTCTGCGGAGGATTCTCTAATTCAGATGTGTTAGGTTCGGCTAAAGGCTGGGCAGGCGGATTCAAATGGAATCCCAAAGCTGAAAAGGCACTCAAACAATTCTATGCACGCCCCGACACTCTCAGCCTCGGTATCTGTAACGGTTGCCAGCTCATGATTGAGCTCAACCTCATTAATCCGAATCACGAGAAACGCACCAAAATGGAGCATAACGGCAGCCACAAATTTGAAAGCAACTTCCTCGGACTCACTATTCCTCAAAACAATTCAGTGATGTTCGGTCCGCTTTCCGGAATGAAGACTGGTATATGGGTTGCTCACGGTGAAGGAAAATTCAACATGCCGCTGCCGCTTGACAGGTATAACATCGTTGCAAAATATAGCTATAACGCATACCCGGCTAATCCAAACGACACCCGCTCGGCTGTTGCCGGTATATGCTCGGATGACGGTCGTCACC
>JAIDQW010000429.1 GCA_029062075.1 Paramuribaculum sp. | reverse complement strand
CTGCGCGATGGTCACGGCATTCATCCAGTCAAACTATTTCCGGGAAGACCTGCCGCAATACAGCAACAGCGCATTCCGCACATTCACAACTCCCACCGACACCACACCGGAAATAGTAGCCGCAGCTATGGAGATTATCGGGAGGATATACCGACGGGGCATACATTACAAGAGAGCAGGCATTATGGTGTCGGACATTGCTCCCGCATGCGCAATACAGCCCGATCTTTTCGACTATAACCCGGAGAAATCGCAAAAATTGCGGGCGCTCTCTCAGGTGCTTGACAAGGTGAACTGCAAGATGGGAGCCGACACTGTTGTACTCGGATCGCAACAGTACCGCGACAAGGATGCCACAGGCAAGCATATCAAATTCGTCAACGCCATACGCAGGGCTATCAAATCGCCGGATTACACCACCGTTCTCGGAGCTTTTACCGTCCGTTGAGATATTTTTCCGCCCGATAATTGTTTATACTTAAAACAATATATAAAACAACTATCATGACACAGACATTCAACCTGAAGAGAGCATACGATCCTATGGATTCAAACGATGGATTCAGAGTGTATGTTGACCGATTATGGCCGAGAGGGCTATCACACGAAACATTCCATTTTGACCTGTGGGACAAGGACATAGCTCCATCAACCGAACTCCGCGAATGGTTTCACCACAATCCCGATGCAACCTGGGCGGAGTTTGAGCAGAGATACAGAAAGGAACTGATAAACAGCCCTGCGCTGAACGCCTTCAAAGCAATTGTTGACAACAAACCGAAAGTCACACTGCTATACTCCTCACACGATACCGTGCACAATAACGCTCAGGTGCTCCGCGACCTGCTCTGACACATTACTGAATAATATACTAAGTCAGATTAATACACCAACTTTGAATTTTTAAGAGCAAATAAATAAATATCTCCGTAAAATGTCGTAATTTCGTAATCTAAAGAGTATCATACATGTCGGAACAAGAACTTAATTCTTATCGATTTACCTCACAGCATGAGCCCACAGATGAGATGTTGGCTCAAATTATGAAGGAGGTTACTCGTGATGCAAGGTTACGGAGTGAAGAGGCTACATCTGTATATTTCTCCAATATGCGTAAGGAGGCATTAGCCGTTAAAGCTAGATGGGCTGACCGCATAAACAAAGCTATTAATGGTTAAACCCGGTCATCGCCCTGAACTTATAGTATTACCGACACATCGCTGACACATTGCCGGACACAACGGCAAAAAAAATTTTGAGGAATGATGCGTTTTTCATAATTTTGTGAAATAACATACCCGCATAGTTCCTTAATTATGGCTACAAACACGGACACCACCGCCTACAATCTCACTCCGGAGGAGGAAGAGCGGCTTATTGAGGCTGAGTTTCAGGACGTGCTGAACGGATACCTGAAAAGCAACCACAGAAAAAAAGTAGAAATAATAGAGCGGGCATTTCGTTTTGCAAAGAAAGCCCACGGAGGCATCCGCCGCAGAAGTGGAGAGCCCTATATATTACACCCCATAGCTGTAGCTAAAATCGCAAGTCAGGAAATTGGACTCGGATCTACATCCATCTGTGCCGCACTGCTCCATGATGTTGTGGAGGACACCGACTACACAGTTGAGGATATAGAGGCGCAATTCGGCAAAAAAATAGCCCAGCTGGTGAGCGGACTCACCAAAATTTCCGGTGGCATTTTCGGAGACCAGGCATCAGCGCAGGCTGAGAATTTCCGCAAGCTGCTCCTCACCATGAGCGAGGACATCAGGGTGGTGCTCATTAAAATGGCTGACCGACTGCACAATATGCGCACGCTT
>JAIDQW010000428.1 GCA_029062075.1 Paramuribaculum sp. | reverse complement strand
AAGTTCGCAAAGTTGCTTGCGGGTTTTCATTGTAGGTCCTGCGAGTATCAGCATAAGGTCACCGGGCTTAGCTTCCGATCTGTCAAGCCATTTTTTCAGTTGCTCATCGGAGTAAAATTTACTTACACTGCTTTTAATGGAACCATCGCTTTCGTATTTTACCCACATCATTCCTTTAGCTCCAATTTGTGGACGCTTAACATAATCAGTTAGGGCATCAAGCTGTTTTCTTGTGTATCCGGCACATCCTGGTGCAACGATAGCTCCAACGTATTCCGCATCGTCAAGAACGGCAAATCCAGCACCTGTGGTTAAATCTTTGATTTCTACAAAGGTCATACCAAAGCGAGTGTCCGGCTTGTCGCTGCCATAAAGTTTCATGGCATCCGCCCATGTCATGCGGGGGAATGGTTCAGTAAAATCAATATCTTTTACGTATTTGAAGATGTGCTTTACAAGGCCTTCAAACATGTTAAGGACATCTTCCTGCTCAACAAAGCTCATTTCACAGTCAATCTGAGTAAATTCCGGCTGCCGGTCAGCTCTCAGGTCTTCATCGCGGAAACATTTTACGATTTGGAAATATCGGTCAAATCCGCTCACCATAAGCAGTTGCTTGAAAGTTTGCGGGCTTTGCGGGAGGGCATAGAATTCACCGGGATTCATGCGGGAGGGCACTACGAAGTCGCGGGCTCCTTCTGGTGTTGATTTAATAAGCACCGGAGTTTCCACCTCAATAAACCCGTGATTGTCAAGATATCTACGAATTTCAAACGCCATTTTATGTCGTAGCTCAAGATTCTTTCGCACGCATGAACGGCGGAGATCAAGATATCTGTACTTCATTCTCAGATCATCGCCGCCATCAGTGTTATCTTCAATAGTAAATGGGGGAACATCACTTCGATTGAGCACCTTCAGATTCTCAGCAATTATTTCAATCTCGCCGGTGGGAAGGTTCGGATTCTTGCTTGTTCTCTCAGCTACTTTGCCTGTGATCTGAACAACATATTCTCTTCCAAGTTTATTTGCCTCATCGCAAAGAGCGGCATTGTCCTGGTCGAAAACAATTTGTGTTATACCATAGCGGTCACGAAGATCAACAAATGTCATGCCGCCCATTTTTCGGCTGCGTTGCACCCATCCGGCAAGTGTCACTTTAGATCCCGCATCAGCGAGTCTGAGTTCTCCGCAAGTTTTAGTTCTATACATATTATTTTGTTTGTTGTTTTCTGACCCCAAAATTACAAAAAAATCCCATACATATATCTACACCAATATTATTATATATAATATATGAGCAAAGTAGGTAAGGCATATAAAAGAAAAGAGGGCAAACCTCACGGCCAACCCTCCTCAATCAATACAGGAATTGATTATAATTATACAGGAATTACTTATG
>JAIDQW010000427.1 GCA_029062075.1 Paramuribaculum sp. | reverse complement strand
TGTCAACTCCCACCCAGGCTCGCAGCAAAACTGATGACCTTTTGCGGACGAATGGAAATAGCACAACTCACCAACAGAAAACTTGACGCAAGGCTCCAGATACTACTCTATGCAGCAAACTTTGTGATAGGCAACACCGACCAGGCAAGCCAACACCTCACAAAATATTCAAAATACAAAGACTCAGTGACAAACGAATGGACAAAAGCCCTCATAGCACTGATAATGAGCGTGATCCAAAACGACAAACAGCAAATGATACCATTCGCCACCCAAATTACCGCACCCCGGAACCTCTCCAAAACACAACAGATGATAGCCGATGAATATCGCCACTATCTACCCGCCAAACAATGATTCAAGACAAAATTAAGGAAGCAAACGCCATAGTGCAGGCAGCAAGTACCGCCGGAATCTTTCTTACAGAACTCCGCGACAGGCAACTGGCAGCACAAGTGCGCAAAACGGCAAAACAGTGGGTAAACGATACCGAGAAGCAACTGCCCCGCATGACACCAGCTGACGCACTCACCGCAATTGCCACCTTCGATATAATCCACCGCATAGCCCACGGAGTTCCGGCAAACCCACAGCTCATCAACAAATATACCCTCAGAGCATTTGACGCCCTCATATCCGGCGACAAAACCATTGATGAATACACCCTCTTCCGTCAGATAGGGATGGGCATCCGCCGCAAAGACCCCGTATATACCGACAAACCGCTCCGATGGCATAGCCTCTCCCTCGCTCGCTGGCACAAACAATTTGCCAACGCGGAACCCGTTGGCAACCTCAGCGACTACGACACCGCGCAACGAGTGTCAATACTGCTAAGCAGCGATCTCTGGGCACTCGAAACCCGAAACGAGGCAGCCTTCAAACACCGCCTCAATACCCGCTACAGCCACCTCCTCCCCGCCTGATAACCTCAAATACATCCAACTCGCCTGAGTCCCAAACTCTGAATAATTTGGGCTTAGAGGATCATACCTTACGATGGATTCTAATTCCCGCACAGCAAAAAGCATAAAAAATAGTTCAATTGCATTAACATTCTATGTATGTAGTCTGTTATTGCAATTCTTTTCACGAAGAATACTAATAGAAGTTCTCGGCGATGAGATTTTAGGACTAAACAGTACTATCCTGAATATACTTCAGTTCTTAAATCTGGCTGAACTCGGTATAAGCTCGGCTGTTGGATTTACTTTATATCGACCGTTACATACAAAAGATTATCAAACAATATGTGAGGTAGTTACGCTTCAGGGGTACCTGTACCGTAAAATAGCCATTATTATAATTATCGGAAGCATAATTGTATGTGCGCTTTTCCCATATATTTTCGCAAAGATTTCCCTTCCATTATGGTATGCTTATGCATCCTTCGCGGTGTTATTGCTGAGTGCCTTGTTAGGCTATTTTGTTAATTACAAACAAATTGTTCTAACCGCAAGCCAGCAGGACTATAAGATAATATATAGTTATAGGTCTATAATGCTATTAAAAATAATAGCCCAAATGGCAGCTGTATATTATTTGAAATATCCATATGTATGGTGGTTGATTTTAGAAGCTGTTTTCAGTATTATTGGGTCATTGAGTTTATATATAACAACAAAAAGAACATTCCCATTTTTAAAAGATGTTGATAGATCTTTTGCTTCCTTGAGATCACAATATAATGAGTTTACAAAAAAAATCAAGCAGCTATTTGTCCATAAAATCGGTCGCTTTGCTTTAACTCAATCCGCACCATTAATAATATATGCCTATACAAATTTAACATTGGTTACGTACTACAGCAACTACCTGGTTATCACCAATGGAGTAATAATTTTAGTAAGTGCCACATTCAATAGTATGACAGCAGGGATTGGAAATCTTGTTGCTCAAGGTGATACATCTAAAAATTTGTCATTCTTTTTTGAACTATTCAATTTGAGATTCTTGATAATATCAACGATATGTTTTACTCTATTCTATATAATCCCTGGTTTTATTAATGTTTGGTTAGGACAAGAATATAATTTACCAACCACCACATTACTATTAATAATTTCTTCTCTATATATAACCCTATCACGAATGACCGTTGATGCCTATATTGATGTTTATGGGATTTTTCAGGACATATATGCACCTATAATAGAAACAATTTTAAATATTGGATTATCTGTACTTTTAGGATACTTGTATGAGCTAAATGGAATATTATCAGAAGTTTTAATAAGCCAAAT
>JAIDQW010000426.1 GCA_029062075.1 Paramuribaculum sp. | reverse complement strand
TTACAAAGTCAAGAGGAAGATAGTTATCTCTCATATACTTAGCAAAGTTCTCACCATAGAATTTCTTCGCCCAAACCATCATATCGATTTCACTATAGTAACCCGCACGGTTGGGATCCGGCTGCAATGTGAATCCGGTTGTGCTCCACAGATTGCTAAGACGGTGGTGAATCATATTTATAAGCTTAGGCTGTATATCCTCTCTGTGCAGAAATGCAAATGCAGAGAATAGTGCCATTTGAATCTGCTGCGGAGTTGACAGACCGGCTGTGTGGTTTAGTGCTACAAGACGGCTGTCGGCAACCAGACGGTCAATAAATTTAAGCTTTCTGGGTTCAAGAGACAGCGACTTATACCTTTCATCAAGCTCTTTCTTCTCACTCTCAGAAAGCTCTGAAATAAGCTTATCGAACACATTGTCCGGTCTGAGCGCCATAGCAGCCACTCTCCAGCCGGTAGCACCAAAGTATTTTGAGAATGAGTACAGGCAGATAGTATTGTATGGCAACACGTACATCAGCGACTTGAAGTCTTTGATAAATGTACCGTAAACATCATCAGTGATAATCATCAGATTAGGATTATCCTTTTTCACAACATCCACAATCTGGTCAAGAACATCATGAGCTATGCAAACACTCGGCGGGTTTGACGGATTGGTTACGCATACCACCTTGACAGCCGGGTCTCGGAGCTTGTCAATCTCCTCCTTGTCATACTGCCAGTCATGGTAGCCGTCTTTCTCAACCTTATTGGCGCTTACATACACTATTTCGTAGCCGAACTCTGAAAGCTCCGGAATTTCGAGATATGGAGTGAAGCAAGGTGTGAGAAGAGCGATCTTGTCACCCTTCTTAAGCAGTTTGTTGGCTTTCAGCGAGTCAAACATATAGCACATTCCGGCGGTGCTTCCTTCGGTTGCGAACAGATCATACTCAGTATCATCACCTTCGCCACCCATTGCCCAACGCAGATATTCTCGGGTAATAATCTCGGTATATTTCAGTATTCTCGGAGGAGTAGGATACTGGTCACCGATAATACCGTCAACGAGTTCGAAAACAAAATCATCCGGATCTGCTTTAAGGTCACCTGTCACATGAGTATAGAAATGGCGGAGAACCTTACCACCGATTTCATCCCTATGCCGATTAAGAAACTCTTCAAATCTTGAAGCTATTCCATCCTGTTCAGGCATTCCTACAATTCCCCATTTTTCATCATAAGCGTTTCTGTCAACCTCCTCCATTGCAAAGTCACCGAGAAGGAAAAACGCTTTACGGGGATAGCTGAGAACCCAGTTAGGATTACCACGGCCTGCATTCAAAAAAGTTGCTGTTGAGTGACGGGCTCTTTTTTCAGCCAGCTCTATGAGTGTGCCTTTAATTTCAAAGGGACTCATAGTTGACAGCTTCTTCTGAAAGGACTTACTTTCAGGATTTATTTCTTTCTGATTCATAATAAAGTATTTTATGATTAGGTATAATTAGCTATTAAATAGTCATCAGAACTATTGCAACACCCATTAGAATGAGGAGTGTATTGCCGATAGCGTATGTTACAGTGTAGCCCAGTGCCGGAACAGTACTTCCGATTGCATCCTGAACAGCACCGAGAGTAGCGGTTGTTGTTCTTGCACCCGCAGTGCATCCGAGATTCACAGCCGGACGGAACTTAAACACCTTGGATCCAAGAAACATTGCAATGATAAGAGGCACTGCCGTAGCAAATATTCCCACAAAGAATACTGAGAATCCAACCTGTTGCAGACCGCTCACGAATGAAGGACCGGAGGTAATGCCGATAACAGCGATAAACATATTAAGTCCGAGGTTATTCATTACCCAAACTGCAGGTTTAGGAATTCTTCCGAAAGTCGGATGCTTAGAGCGCAACCAACCGAATATAAGACCTGAAATCAAAGCACCACCACTGGTAGATAAACTGATGGGCACACTGCCGGCATGTATTGTGAGAACTCCGATAAGACAACCGAGGAAAATGCCGAGTCCAACTGTAACCATGTCACTGGCAACCGTAGGCTTATCAACATATCCAATCTGAGGGCCGGCTTCGGCAACCTCTCTTTCGAGACCAACAATGGTAAGAGTATCGCCGGCAATAAGTTTTGTTTTTGCAAATACCGGAATATTGACACCCGCACGGCTAATAGATTTAATTGAGATACCGTACATGAACTTCTTGGCGCGTAGCTCATCAACTGTCATACCTCCAACCTTTTTCTTAGCCACCATCACATCAATCTGCTCAGCCGGGAAATTCAGCAAGTCGGCATCATTGACCTCCTCGCCAATCCATTTCTCATCACCGATAATAGCCTCTCTTCTGCCTGAGAGAACAATTTCATCACCATTAACTATCTTCAGATTAGATGAAGTCTCTACTATCTCGCCATTTTTACGCACTCTTTCAACAAAAAGTCTTCTACCCTGCTCCATAAGATGATTTTCAATTTCATCTACAGAGCGAGGAGTACTGAAGAACTCATTATCAATCTTATATGCTCGGAAAGCAACCGGACGGTTAGCGGTAATGAATGCGGGGTCTGATGTAACACTGCTGTCATTCAACTCCTTTTCGAGAGCCTTGGTATCCTCTTTTACTTTTGCGAGACCGCCAAGCATTTTCGGACCGAGCCAGCTCACAATCCAGGCAGAGCCTATAGTACCGAATATGTAACATACGGCATAAGTCACAGGAACTATATCAATCCAATTCTTTTTGTCTGCCGCTGAAGCACCAAGAGAATTGATAGTGTCAATACCGGCACCGATTGCAGCACTCATGGTCTGCGCACCGGCATACACACCGAGAGTCTCTCCGGCATCATAACCCATAACCTTACATGCTATCCATGTACAAAGCAAACAGAGCACACACACTACCGCGGCGAAGATCACCTGCTTGATGCCGTCGCCACGCAAAGCTCTGAAAAACTGCGGTCCGACACTATAGCCGATCGCAAAGAGGAAAAGCAAGAAAAACACTGTTTTCAGTGGACCCGGAATATCAATATCCAGTTGACCTACAAGCACACCGACAAGAAGCACTGAAGTTACAGTGCCCAGAGAAAATCCCTTAAATTTAAGCTGTCCGAGTAAAAAACCGAGCCCTATAGTAAGAAAGATAGGAATTGACGGGTTATTTCGGAAAGTTTCAATAATCCAATCCATAGTAGAAACGTTAATTTAGTCAGGTACTAATAAAACGCTCTACCATGCTGTTTGTTCCGAATTACAGTATCATAAAAAGCAAAGCATAAACAAACATCATCACCGCTGTTATTCCCAGAAGAGGCGTGAGTTGAGCTCCGCTACGTTTCGTCATCATCACCGGAGGTATCATAAATAGTACTGCGAATATTACCGGCACGAATATCAAACCCTTTATTTCCCATGACGAAATCATAAGTCCCATAGCCCAAAGGGCATTGATGGCATACATCCATGGCATGGTCTTCTTCCCTAAGATAACCGCAAGAGTATGTTTGCCTACAGAGCTATCGTCATCCGCATCACGATAGTTATTCACAATCAAAACATTCGCACCAAGTAATCCTATACTTACAGAACCCATAAGGCAGTATATACTCCATGCTCCGCTTGCAAGCCAGCATGTGAAATTTACCGGCACAAGACCGAAAAACAGTATAACGGCAACTTCTCCCAGTCCATGGTGCGAAAGAGGATACGGACCGGTACTATATGCCAACACACCAAGAGCTACCGCTATGCCTACAATAATAAGCCACCAGCTTCCGAACGGTATCAGCGAAAGACCGGCGCAACAGGCAAGTGCGAGAGTAATAAATGTAGCCACCTTCATGGAGCGTGGAGAAATGTCACCCTCTGTAACACCCCGCCGCGGTCCTTCCCTGCCTATCTTGTCAAGCCCATTAACATAATCATAGTATTCATTGGCAAAGTTAGACGCAATCTGTGCCAGTAAAGCTACAGCAAAACACAGAATAACCGCTGTCCATCTTACATTTCCCTCTGTCATTGCATAGC
>JAIDQW010000425.1 GCA_029062075.1 Paramuribaculum sp. | reverse complement strand
GCTCCGGTTGAATGAGGTGCTATATCGTATGGGTTGTAGTGAAATACAATCATATTGTTCTGCACACTCAAAAGGTTGGGTACACCTACTGCGTTCTGATAAAAACCGGCAGCCTGCAGCTCACCTTCCATCACGTCATATTGCTGGGCAAGAGTGGCATTCACCGCTGAGAATACTATATCCATTTTATCCGGCTTAAACATATTTTCAAGCGTGAGCAATTCCTTATCGGCAAATGAGTAGGTAAATGAGCGGCTGTATGTCATCTCATGGGCACCGCCGAGATAACGGCTGTCAACAAGCTGATATGTAATCATCTTACTATTGAGTTCAGTGCGGCTTAATGTAACATCGGTATAATAGGTGTACACCTCATTGAGCTTAGCCGGTGCTCCGGTTACCGAGGGTTCAATATTAAGCTCGTATGATTCAACTCCGGTGGCAAAACTGTCCATAAGAGATTCTATTGATGCTCCGGACTGATTATTGAACACCACATCCTTGATTGCTTCCTGAAGCGGAGCTATATCGTCACTGCCTATAACGGTCGGATAATCTATAACAGCATTGATCGTGAGCGAACATGAATCCACGCCGGTATATCCCGGATAAGTCTTGCTTATACTCAGCAGTTCGCTCTGAACCGGTATTGATGTTACACTTCCGCTACCGGTTTTGGCTGAGTCTGAAGTGCGTGAACAGCCGGCTGCAGCGATCGCTAATCCGGCGGCAGAGGCTATTGCCACATTGAACAGGGTGCTTTTTTTCATAAATAAGTTGTGCTATTGGTTATTCTTATACATACCGGTGCATTCACACCTTATTATATATGACAGCATTTAGTCGTTTTTTGTTCGATTTACTGTAAAAATTACGTCCGAAATCACAAAAAATCTTATCAGGGCATATCTTTGTGTGTCAAAAGTTTTCAAAATCAAAGGAAAATCACTTACTTTGCACCGCAAAATTGAATTTAATAATTTAAAAAAGCTAAAAAATGTCACAAGAAACAGCAAATCGCGTAAAAGCTATCATCGTTGACAAGCTCGGCGTAGATGAAAACGAAGTAACTGAAACCGCAAACTTCACTCAGGATCTTGGTGCTGACAGCCTTGACAC
>JAIDQW010000424.1 GCA_029062075.1 Paramuribaculum sp. | reverse complement strand
TAAACTTGGACGTCTTGCCCCACAAAGTCCTGATTACTCTGTTCTTCTTTCATAGCTGGAACTCATTGTTGACCTGCCCTGGGGCAAACTTGACCCCACAAACGAAGATATACACAAAGCTGAAGAAACGCTGGATGCTGATCACTATGGACTTGAAAAGGTTAAGGAAAGGGTTTTGGAACAGATTGCTCTGCTTATAAATGCCCCGGCCTCCCACTCCCCAATAATATGTCTCGTTGGAGCTCCAGGTGTCGGTAAAACATCATTAGGGCAGTCAATTGCAACCGCACTGGGACGTAAATACCGGAGAGTTGCCCTCGGTGGACTTCATGACGAATCTGAAATCAGAGGTCATAGAAGAACATATATAGGTGCCATGCCGGGACGCATAATTGATGCGCTCAGGAGAGCCGGTACTGCCAATCCAGTTATATTGCTTGATGAAATTGATAAGATTGGCTCAGATTTCAGAGGAGACCCGTCCGCAGCTCTTCTTGAGGTTCTCGATCCGGAGCAGAATAATCATTTTCATGACAACTATGTTGATGTTGACTTTGACTTGTCCAAAGTCCTATTCATTGCAACAGCAAACAATCTTTCATCTATTCCCGCTCCACTGATTGATAGAATGGAAGTTATTGATTTGTCCGGTTACATACCTGAAGAAAAAATTGAGATTGCAAAACGACATCTTCTTCCACGCCTCTTGAAAGATTCTGGACTTAAAAGCAGTGAGTTAAAACTGGATGACAGTACCATTCTGACATTGATAGAGGAATACACCTCTGAAAGCGGTGTCCGCCAGTTGGAAAAAAGAATTGCGTCAATTGTAAGAAAAGTCGTCCTTGCCAAGGTCGCCGGTAAAAAATGGAATAAGACCGTCAAACCCACTCACTTGCCGCAATTACTCGGTCCGGCACCATTCATTAAAGAAAAATATGAAGGCAATGAGTATCCCGGAGTAGTTACTGGACTTGCCTGGACTGCTTCCGGCGGATGCACTCTGTGTGTTGAAACTTCACTTTCACCTTCTAAGACTGAGAAATTGGTTATTACCGGTAATCTTGGTGATGTGATGAAAGAATCTGCTGCTATTGCATTACAGCATGTGAGGGCTAACGCCAAAGAATTCGGTATTAAACCAGAGTTGTTTGACACCACTACCGTTCATATCCATGTACCCGAAGGTGCCGTGCCTAAAGATGGACCTTCTGCAGGAATAACAATAGCGACTTCAGTTATGTCTGCATTCAGCAACAGAAAAATTAAAGAAAGAATAGCAATGACCGGAGAACTGACTTTAAGGGGTAAAGTGCTTCCTATCGGTGGAGTAAAAGAAAAGATTCTTGCTGCAAAAAGAGCCGGGATAGCTACAGTATTACTCCCCGAAGCGAATAAGAAAGATGTTGCGGATATTCCAGGTAAATATCTTGAAGGGCTTGATATTAAGTATGTTTCTGATATAAAAGAGGTTTTTGAGGCGGCTGTTGAAAGTTAATTGATTTTTGGTGAAATCTGTCTTTTTACTACTTTTGTAAAAGTTTAAATTCACATTTATAATTAGAGAATATGGCAAAGATTGGTTCGGTATGTACACCTGTAGGCAAAAAAGCATTACTGTTAGGTAGCGGAGAGCTCGGTAAGGAAGTAGCTCTTGAGTTGCAGCGATATGGAGTTGAAGTTGTGGCTTGTGACCGCTATCCCGGCGCGCCTGCCATGCAAGTTGCTCATCGTTGTCATGTTTTCAATATGCTTGACGGTGCCGAACTAAGACGTATTATCGAGCTGGAAAAACCTGATCATATTATACCCGAGGTTGAGGCTATAGCAACCCCGGTATTGAAGGAGCTTGAAGCTGAAGGATATAATGTAACACCAACAGCTAATGCGGCATGGCTTACTATGAATCGCGAAGGAATTCGTCGTCTTGCAGCTGAACAGCTTGGTATAAAAACATCGCCATATCGATTCGCTTCTGATTATAATGAATTCAAAAAAGCAATCGAGGAAATCGGAATTCCTTGTGTAGTTAAACCAATCATGAGTTCAAGCGGGCATGGTCAAAGTACTATTAAAAATACGGTTGATATAGATGCCGCTTGGAAAAACGCGCAGGAAGGTGGAAGAGCCGGTGCAGGAAGAGTAATCGTGGAAGGGTTTGTTGATTTTGATTATGAAATAACACTCCTGACTGTGCGCAGTTGTTCCGGAACATGCTATTGCGAACCCGTGGGACATATTCAGGTTAACGGAGACTACAGATATTCATGGCAGCCCCAGCCAATGAGTCCTGCAGCTATTGAGAAAGCCAAGGATATTGCTAAAAAAGTTACAGACGCGCTTGGAGGTTACGGAATATTCGGAGTCGAACTGTTTATTAAAGGAGACGAAGTTATTTTCAGCGAAGTCTCTCCCCGCCCCCATGACACAGGTATGGTGACCATGATTTCACAGGATCTCAGCGAATTTGGGCTTCATGCCCGCGCACTGCTTGGACTACCCGTTCCTGCAATCAAATTCTATTCACCATCAGCTTCTTTAGCTGTTGTGGTAGAAGGAGATACTGACAAAATTGAGATGGACTGCCTTGAAAAAGTTCTTGAAGAGCCCGGGGTGCAAATGAGAATTTTCGGAAAGCCGGAAGTCAAGGGTCATAGAAGGATGGGAGTGATACTTGCTACGGCAGATTCTATAGAAGAAGCTCGCGCTAAGGCTGACCGTGCATATTCTAAATTAAAAGTTAACGTTTTGCCCCGCTAAACGTCAATGATATTGAAAAATGGCTTGGCTCATACCAGAACCAAGCCATTTTTTATTTCGGCGATTTATGCAAATAGTGCCCGAAAAGCCTCTTCGACCTTAGAAACTTCGATAATCTCCATTTCTGACTTTCCGAAATCAAATCCCTTTAGGCTCCCTTTAGGAACGAGCATTTTTTTCATTCCTAGCTTCTGAGATTCCCTTATGCGCTGCTCCATACGTATAACCGGACGTATTTCACCCGATAAACCCACTTCTCCTGCCATACACACATCCGAGGGAACACTCATATCAACATTACTTGAAAGAATTGCACATATAACAGCCAGATCAAGAGCCGGATCACTCACTTTTATACCACCTGCAATATTCAAAAAAACATCTTTCTGAGCAAGTTTGAATCCAACTCGCTTCTCTAATACAGCAAGCAGCATATTCATTCTTTTAGAGTCGAACCCGGTAACAGACCTTTGAGGAGTACCATAAGCCGCTGTACTTACGAGTGCCTGAACTTCAATTAAAAAAGGCCTAATACCCTCCATTGTTACCCCTATGGTTGTGCCTGATAACTCTTCTTGATTTCGGTTTAGCAAAATTTCTGAAGGATTTGTTACCTCTCTAAGACCCTGACGACACATTTCATATATTCCTATCTCAGACGTGCTGCCGAAACGGTTCTTTATTGAACGTAAGATTCGATACATATAATTTCTATCGCCCTCAAATTGAAGTACTGTATCAACTATATGTTCCAATACTTTAGGTCCGGCTATACTACCCTCTTTATTTATGTGACCAACTATTATTACCGGAACACCACTCTCTTTGGCATATCTCAGCAGACGTGCGGAACATTCCCTGACCTGCCCAACACTTCCCGCAGGCGACTCAAGGTCATCACTGGCTATAGTCTGAATGGAATCAATAATCAGTAATCCCGGCTGGGTACTTTCAATATGGTTGAAAATATTTTCCAGCGAAGTCTCACAAACAATATATACATTGTCGCTGACCTTTCCAAGACGGTCGGCACGCATCCTTAATTGTGCCGCACTCTCCTCTCCGCTCACATAAAGAATTTTTCTACTCTTTATCGATAAGGTATTCTGAAGCACCAGAGTTGATTTACCAATGCCAGGTTCTCCTCCGATTAGCACTATTGAACCGGGAACAAGTCCACCGCCAAGCACTCTGTTCAATTCCTTGCTCGGCATTATTATGCGGGGTAAGTCAGTGGTTTCTATTTCACTAACCTTTTGAGGGCTTGAA
>JAIDQW010000423.1 GCA_029062075.1 Paramuribaculum sp. | reverse complement strand
GAGTGTTACCGCTCGATGTTCTCGCCGAACTTATCGTCAATCAGATAATTTTGAAAACCGGCTACGAGATTTTAATTCTACCCGTAACTGTGCGCACCGTCAAATATCTGCGTAAAGTCGAGGGCATTATTCCGATTTCTGCATGAACTGTTCCGATACTCCTATTATTATAGATAGAGAGCACATTATTATAGATAGAGAGCACACCGATGTTGTGTGGCTCGACCTTGATGACACACTGATTGACTTTCAGGCAAACTCTCTGAAAGCATTGGAAAATGTTTACAAGCAGGAAAAACTGGATAGAATCTTCGGTATCCCTGAGCTATGGATTGACCGCTACCACCATTACAACTCCCTGCTGTGGATTGATTATGCCGCCGGCAAAGTGAGTCGTGACTACCTGAAAATGGAACGCTTCAGGCTCCCCCTTACAGAGGCAGGAGTATCGTTTGATGAGGCTACAAAACTGTCAATCAGACTCGACCCGGTGTACCTAACTCTGCTTGCTCAGGAAAAACAGCTGGTACCGGGAGCTATTGAACTTCTCGAAAGAATTAAACAGGCGAGCCTCCCGATCGGGATTCTAAGCAACGGCTTTATGGAGGTTCAGCATAGAAAAATAGCGAGTGCCGGATTGACCGGTATGATTGACATGGTTGTGCTCAGTGATGATATAGGGGTGAACAAACCTGACGTAAGGATATACCGGCACGCCATGAAAGTAAGCGGCAAAGAATATCCTGAAAGGCATATTATGATTGGTGATAATCCTGATACAGATATTGCCGGTGCAATATCTGCCGGTTGGAAAGCTATTCATTATTTGCCTAATGCCCGGATTTCACCATCGAATAAATGTCCTTCAACAGGCAATTTAAGCCTTATTGAGGTAAAATAATACCGATATTGCTAAAAAAGTGACTGTTATGACTAAAAAAACGCATTACGCTTACTTTCAATTGAAAAAAAATTCCGATATTTGCACTTGCAAAATGGCAAGCACATTGCTGTAGAGCACAAAACAT
>JAIDQW010000422.1 GCA_029062075.1 Paramuribaculum sp. | reverse complement strand
TTACAAGCCTGAGCCATTGCCATGCACTCCATCTCCACCAGCCAGCCGGGACGGCAAACCGCCGCGTTGACAACCACACACGGAACACCCGGGAAACGCCTTGCAACAAAACTCCGGGCAAACTGCGCATCGGCGGTATCCCTCAGATACAGAACTATATGGAATAAATCTGATGCCGCAACACCGGCAGATTCAAGAAGAGCCTCAACATTATCTGCCATCCTCGCACACTGGGCGGCAATGTCACCGGGGGCAACTATCTCCCCTTTATTATTTATGCTCGCCGTGCCCGATACTATAACGAGGCTGCGGTCGCCATACTCAACAGCGGTTGCCCGCTCGAAAGCCACACCGTAGTGTGAAGTAGGGTTGAGATACTCCGGTGCCGATATATATCTCACCTGACCGGCTTGCAATCCTCCGGTGGAATACGCTTCGAGACTGACCACCGCATCAGGAATACTGTTGGAGCCCTCTATTCCTGTGCTCGCAATAAAATGAGTGTCAGCGGTGAGACCGCAGTTGTAAAAAAATTCGTTGCGCGCTTTCACCATGCCCTGATATCGGTTGTCGATATCCCTGACATAAAACCAGGTGCGCAGGCAATTTTCCGAAATCGTCATATTTTCCCGGGCAAGCTGCGATTCAAGGCTACAAAGCATCGCGGCAGTTGCTTCACCGCTACCGCTCCCCGGGCATGCCGGCACTACCGAGCGGATATCCCTATACATACCGCGCTTAACCGCTACCGCGCTTTGGTCCAGCCGCTTAACCGCAACATCCTCTGCCATCACTACCAAGAGCACTATCTTTACCCCCGCTTCAAGAGGGGGCTGACCTATCGCTGACAGCACACAAGGAAAGTCATTGAAAATCTCCGAAACCACAGGAGACTGATTGGTTACATCTGAAAGATATGCGCGCGCCATAACCGGGGTGAATCCCTTACCGTGACCGTGAGAAAGCATCTCGCTCAACACCGCATGGATGCGCGATGCCTGCCCGGCAATGCTCCCGGAAACATCCACCGGCTCAATAACCGCATGCAGCTCACGCCGTCCCCCTTGCTCCGGAGAAAAAATAGACAACGAACAGCGCACACCGCCGGAAATTTCCTCAAAACGCACCATCTGTATCAGTCCTCGCTTTCAGGAGCATCAGCTATACGAATCACCTCAAGGCGGGTAGCCGAACCCTTGACTATTGTAAATAATTTATCTGCAATCCGGAGGCACTCCCCTTCCGATGGTATTTCACCGGCATTATGAAGGATATAACCGGCAAGGGTCTGATATTCATCATCTTCCGGAATGTCTATATGATAATTTTCTCTCAGATTTTCAATTTCAATGCGTCCCGAGCACTCATACACTCCCGGCTCAACCTCCTTTACCATCTGCCTGGAGGTGTCATGCTCATCCTGAATATCGCCGAAAATCTCCTCGACAAGGTCTTCCAGAGTAACGAGTCCGGCAGTTCCCCCGAATTCATCCACAACCACCGCCATGCTGCGCTTTTCACCAAGCAGCCGGCGCATCAATTTATTAGCGAGCAATGTTTCAGGCGCGAAAATCACCGGCTTGAGGTGCTCCTTCCAGTCGCTCTCCGGATCAAACAGCTCGCTCACATGAATATATCCGAGAACATTATCAATATCCTCGCGATACACCACAATCTTGCTTCTTCCCGAAGATGTGAACAGGCTGCTGAGTTCATCCCTGTCGGTGGTGTCGATATTCACCGCCACTATCTCATTTCTCGGTAGCATACAGTCGCGAATGTGTGTGCTCGAAAAATCAAGTGCGTTGTGAAAAATCTTCACCTCATTCTCAACCGGCGATTTTTCAGGATTCACCTCATCGATGGTTCGGTCAAGATAGCTGTTGAGCTCACCAACGGACAGCATTCCGAGCTGCTGATTGCCGCTTTTGATACCAAAGATACTCATCAGCACTTTTGAAAGCCATGTGGTGAAAAGCGACACCGGATATAGAATTATGAAGAAAAGATAAACCGGCAGAGCAAACACTCTGAGCGATTTATTGGGATTTATTCTGAAAATGGATTTCGGCAGAAATTCACCGGTAATGAGGATAACTCCGGTAGAGATCAGTGTTGACAATATCAAAAGCACAGCCTGGTTGAGATGATATGACTCCAGCCAGTAATCTTCGATAAGATATGCTGCTCCCATACCGTATATCACCAGCATTATGTTATTTCCCACAAGAATTGTGGAGATAAAGAAATCGCTGTCCTTATAGAACCGCGCTATCATGCGGCTCATCGCTCCGCCCTTGCTCACATCAAGCTCTACCCTTACTCTGTCGGCTGTGACGTATGCTATCTCGGTGCCGGAGAACAGAGCCGAGAAGATTAGTGACACTACTGCAAGTACAATCCAGACTGTCAGTGACATATTGTTTTATTGATTAGGTTGAATTCTTTTCGGACCACGGGGAGAGCGAGGGCTGCCGGGGGCAGCTGAACGACGCACCACTCTCCGCACTGTATCGGCAACAGCCACTGCGGTATCGGCTGAGGCGTCAGAGGCTCCGGCAGAGCCGTTCATCATTTCCGCAGGCAAAATCGCGCTCACATTGCGCACGGAAAAATCTGTCATTCTCTCATCAGACACAAATCCGTAGCCCTCCATCACCCTGTCGGCACGTATTACCTGAATGAAAGAGTCGGAGTAAACCACCTGCTGCTTCTGGTTCCAGAACAGCTGGTTGGTGAGAAACTTCTCCCCTGCCATATTCACTACGCGCACATTGCCGTCAAGACGCCAGAGCTGCTGCTTGGTGAAATAGGTTGCCGAGTCGCAATCAACAGTCGCCTCTTTATTAAACATTTCATCGAAGCTCTCAAGGTGGAGGCTCTTTGGAAAAGTCCACCTCGGCTCAGCCGCCTCATCATAGACGTACCACACCGGAGCATCTACCTTGTAGCGCACAATGCCGGAATCGGAAATAAGGGTGCTGACATCGGTTGTTGTCATGGTCGGTGTCACCTCCGGGTCAATGTTTGCCTCGTACACTTTGTTATCGTCACCTGAGCAAGAGCTCATGCCGGAGCACAGCAACCACATAAGCACCGCCACACATGGCAGTGCCCTCAGTCCGGAAATCGCAACACCCACTCCGGCTTTAACCATTCCGATCAGTCAATTTTGCGCTTGAAGAACCAGAGGTCGTTGAAGTTCACGCCAAAGGTAATGCACACATAATCCTCTTTCAGCAGAGGGTTGGGGTGCGCCTGCCTGTGACGATACTCAACTCCGAGGTTTATGATAGTTTTGGTGGACATTGTGGGAAAACCGAAGCCACAGCTCACACCATATTCCCTTACGTTGTTGTCACCAACCATTATATAATCGCGGTTATAATACGCTCCGAGGCGATAAGTCATCACTTCATAGTAGGAACCACGGTCCTTGGGGCGGTATTGTCCGCCCACGCCAACACGCCAGCGGTTGGCAAATTTAGTGGCGGGGAAGTCATCCATCTTGGCAAACTTAGCCTTGCTCCAGGGCTGGTAAGTCAAATCAGCCTCAGCCATCCAGCGGTTGCCGTGAGAATAGTTGACACCGAAGCCCCAGCTGTCGGAGAGTGAGAAATTGTGACGCAGACGGATTGACTCGATTGTGTCGGGAACCTCGTTTGCACTCACATTATACTTTATTACGCGCGCGCGACCCATAAGATCCTTGCCGGGACTGTATGAAACGCCAACCCCAATTCGTCTGTCATTACCCAGATTGTAGGAATACTGCACACCAACATTCACATGCCAGTCTCTCACCTCAAGCTCCTGCTCGAAAAGCGAAGTGGAACCACTTGTTGTTGAAGCATACACATCCTTGAGGTTATTGCCGAAGAGATAAGAGAAATTTGCTCCGACACTCAAACCGTTGATAATGTTTCCGGCAATACCGGCATAAATCTGGTTGATGCCTCCGGAACCCTGATATGAATTGGTGCCGTTGCTGATGTCGCTGCCAAATGAATAGCCTACAGAGGAGTAAGGCAGCAAACCCACACTCGCTCCTATTCTCTTGCTCAGAGGAAACTGCATTGTGATGTAGTCAAGACCACCGCCTTTCTGATTCAGGCTCGCGTCACCGTCCTTTGACTTGATGAAGGACACATCGATACCCATATCAAATATAAAAGTGAGCGAATCAACGTGGGAATACGATGCCGGGTTCATAACATTTATCTGTCTGCCGTTATTCATGGCATATCCGACACCACC
>JAIDQW010000421.1 GCA_029062075.1 Paramuribaculum sp. | reverse complement strand
ACAAGTGCTCCGAGCTTATTGTTTGTTTCCTGCAACTCGTTTTCAGGCACCGAGCGTGCTACTATTCCTGCTCCAGCCTGAAAATAGAGCGTGTTGCCGTGGCTGAGGAACGAACGGATTGTAATAGCCTGATTGAGGTCACCGTTAAAGCCCATAAAACCAATGCATCCACCGTATGTCATTCGTGAGTGCGGCTCAATTTCATCTATAAGCTGCATGGCGCGCACTTTAGGTGCACCGCTGAGAGTTCCGGCGGGAAATGTATCAGCGAAAAGGCGATACACATCCGCTCCCTGGGGCAACTCGCCTTTAACGCGCGAAACCATGTGGATTACATGTGAATAGAACTGAATCTGCTTGAGAAACTCTATCGTAACCTTACCCCCTCCGTGGCTCAGGTCATTCCTGGCGAGATCCACCAGCATGATATGCTCTGCATTCTCCTTCTCATCTTCAAGCAGCGCCTTAGCCAGTTCATGGTCAAGGGCATCATCTCCGGTACGCTTGAAAGTTCCCGCTATCGGGTCAATATAGGCGTTGTTACCGCTTACCCTCAGATGAGTTTCAGGCGATGATCCGAATATACGGAAATCGCTGAAATCGAAATAAAACAAGTAGGGTGAAGGATTCACACATCTGAGCGCACGATAAACATTGAACTCATCTCCGGAAAAACGCCTTGCGAAGCGGCGGGACAGAACAATCTGGAACACATCGCCACGCATAGCGTGCTTAATACCGCGTCGCACCATCTCCTTGTACTCCTCATCAGTCACGGTAGAGGTGGATTCAGAAGATAGAGAGAAAGAGTATTGCGCCACATTGTTATTGTGAATCACACTGATAATCTCGTCTATCTCAGAAACTTGTCCCGGAACTGTGTGCTCAAAGAGTGTCATCTGATTCTTGAAGTGGTTGACCTGTATTATGAAGCGATACAGGATATACTTCATATCCGGCACAGATACAAAACATGACTCCTTAGGCTGAATATCCACACTCTCGAAATATCTCACGGCATCGTAGGCTGTGTAACCGAACAAACCGTTAGCTGCTCCATCGGTGACTCCCTCAACCTCGTAAGAACCTATGTAATCCTTAAGTTCTTTGACAACATCCACTCCTTCATCAATAGGTATAACTCTGAGCGGAGCGTCCGGATATTCGAGTCTGATTGTGCCGTTTATAACGGTGAAACTGCCAATAGGTTCCACACCTATATAGCTCACCGAGTTTTGCGAAGTGTGATAATCAGAGCTTTCCAGAAGTGCTGACTGCGGATACAGATCACGGATTTTAAGATATATTCCTACCGGTGTTTCAAGATCGGCAGGTATTATTCTGGAATTAACTTTAAGTTTATGGCGTGACATAATTATTTGGTTTGTTTTACTATTCATTCTTTTACTAGTTCACGGATATAGGTCTCCATATCTTTATCTCCCCTGCCGGAAAGATTAATGACCACAGTGTCAGCCGGAGAAAATTTTCTTGAATCAAGTACCCCGAGAGCGTGTGCTGATTCGAGAGCCGGTATGATTCCCTCGGTGCGGGTGAGCAACATCGCCGAGTCAAGTGCCTGTCTGTCTGTAATAGCCACTACATCGCTCCTGCCGGATGTGGCAAGATATGAGTGAAGAGGCCCCACACCGGGGTAATCGAGTCCGGCGGATATTGAGTACGGTTCAATAATCTGTCCGTCATCAGTCTGCATCACCATTGTACGCGACCCGTGGATAATTCCTTCAGTTCCTGCCTGCATGGTTGCGGCGGTCATACCGGTATCGACACCGAGTCCACCAGCTGCTGCCGCTATGAGTTTAACAGACGGTTCATTAATAAAATGATAGAACGCTCCAGCGGCATTGCTTCCTCCACC
>JAIDQW010000420.1 GCA_029062075.1 Paramuribaculum sp. | reverse complement strand
GCGTCACTGAATATTAGAACTATTAGCTCATTTATTTCTGAATTATCCCAAAGGCAATCGGCATCAAGATTGGAACAGTTGTTTATTCTTTTCGATGAATACAGAAAACTGTCAAAAGACATTGCTGATTTTGACCGGTTTATTTTTTGGGGAGATATGCTTATTTCTGACTTTAATGATGTTGACAGGTATCTGGTTGACCCTGATGCCCTTTTTGTCAATGTGCATAGATTCAAAGAGATTAGCAGCACATATCTAACTGATGAACAGAGAGAAATCATAAAGAGGTACTGGGGTGAAGAACCAGAGAACGATTCTGCGGAACGCTTTTGGAATCATATAGATAATGATTCTAAAGGAAGCACCAAAAATAAATTTTTGAAATTATGGGAGGTTTTGGGCGAATTATACCATGCTTTCCATAATCGCTTGGAGGAACAAGGTAAGATTTCCTCAGGTATGGAGTATCGTAAAGTTGCTTCTGCAATAAAAAATGTGGTACAAGAAAAGCGTTTGCCGTTTGAAAAGTATGTATTTGTAGGTTTTAATGTTTTATCTCCTGCTGAAATAAAGATTGTTTCAACTTTGAGAGATTATGGGCTCGCTGATTTCTACTGGGACTATAATTCTCCGGCTTTTGCTGACGGATTTAATCGAGCAGGAAAGTTTATTGAAAAAAATAAGCAGGAATTCCCATCTAAGTACATTTTACCCGAAGAACAAATTACTACATTACCTGAAATAGAGATTATTGGAGTCCCATCCTCAATGGCTCAGGTTAAACTTGCAGGAAATACTCTCCGGGAGTGGTGTGAAGACGGTTCAATAAAAAATACCGATAATGCGGTTGACACTGCTGTTGTGTTACCGGACGAGTCTTTATTTATTGGATTGCGACGTTCTATTCCGTATGATTTAATCAGCAATATCAATGTGACAATGGGGTTGCCCTTAAAACTCACGCCGATAGCTGCTTTGATGAAAATCATTGTGAATATGCAGATGCGCATGAGAATAACAAGAGGTGTACCTACATTCTATTATGATGATATAC
>JAIDQW010000042.1 GCA_029062075.1 Paramuribaculum sp. | reverse complement strand
CTTCAGAGCATTCGCCGTTGAAATGTGCGGTCAGGTCTGCTATCATCTGCTCGTCTGTGCCTTTGGCAACTCCGATCTGATGCTCGGTTACAAATTTGAGAGCTTCCTCAGGGGTGAGTTCTTTGAACTTGCTTTTGGGAGCTTTGCAAAGGGGGCACTGTTCGGGAGCTTCGTCACCTTCGTGTACATAACCGCATACGGTGCAGATAAATTTCTTTTTCATTTTGGTTTTTGTTTAGAATAATTATACTTAAAAGTTGGATGTTTTGTTATTAATTCAATCGATTTGATTTGTCGCACTCAGGACATTCACCGGTGAGATTTACCTGAAATGATGAAATTTTGAACTCTTCAGGAAAAGCCATCTGTGACATATTCAGGTCAAAGATTCTGCCGCATCTGGAGCACTTGAAATGTGCGTGAGGCGTGGTGCAGCCGTCAAACCGGGTGATTCCCGGCTCCACATTCACCTCAAGCACGGCACCATGTGCGGCAAAGGAGTGAAGGGTATTGTAAACGGTGGTTCGTGATAGTGACGGATAGCGGCTTTTCAACCCGCTGTATATCTCGTCAGCGGTGGGGTGACACAGATGAGACAAAACATATTCCGCAACAGCGATGCGCTGAGGCGACGGGCGCAGCCCGCACTCGCTCACCATTTTTAATGCATCGGTGCTTGGATTAGGGTTAGTTTGGCTCATGTTGTATCGATTGTCTTTTTGTAATCAGTACAAAGTTATAGTCATTACAATCTTTCTGCAAATTTATCTTCTTAAAAAATATTAATCAGAACCGGGACAGAGGAGGCATGAAAGCGTCAGGATAGTGAGTGACAGCGGCTTCCTTACCTGGCTCACCTATAACGACTATAACGTCAAATTGCACCGCCTGGGGAATATTATATGCTGTGACGTATGATTCTGCGGCTCTGCAAAGGTGAGCGATTTTCTTGCTGTCAATAGCGTCCAGCGGGTCATATTCATCGTCTGTGCGGGTTTTGACCTCCACGAATACAATGCGGTCGTGATGCCTGGCTACAATGTCAAGCTCGTTTTTGCCGAACCGCACGTTTGTGTCAAGAATGGCATAACCTTTTCCGACAAGAAAATCACGTGCCTGCTCTTCGCCCCAGGCACCAATGTCGTTATGCTCAGCCATTTGAATCGGATTTTCCGGCGAGCATACCACAGGCTGCCATTATGTCCTCGCCACGCGATGCGCGGATAGTGGCGGTGATACCCAGAGAGTTGAGGGTATCACGGAATTCGGTCATAACCTTATCGGACGCTGTGTTGCCGTCAAAGCCGGGGATTTTGTGGAAGCGAATGAGGTTAACTCTGGCATGAGTGTCTCTTAGCAGTCGTGCGAGTGCCCGGGCATGGCGCATGTCATCATTCTTACCCGCCCACATGGTATATTCCACCGAAAGGCGGCGCTGACCTGTAAAGTCATAACCGCGCAGCAGATTCATCACATCTGTTACCGACCAAGCCTTTTCAACAGGCATAATCTCCTGACGCTCTTCGGCGAAAGGAGTGTGGACGCTTATGGCTATATGCACTTTCGTTTCATCAAGCAGCCGTCTGAGCCCGGCGATATTGCCAATTGTAGATACCGTTATGCGTTTCGGACTCCAAGCCATACCCCACGGTGCGGTGAGTATTTCAATCACGTTCATAACGGCATCAAGATTATCGGTTGGCTCACCCATACCCATGAAAACGATGTTGGTGAGCTTGTCGCTCTCATCCACAGACAGTATCTGATTCATGATCTGAGCGGCTGTGAGATTGCCGTCAAAGCCGTTGCGTCCGGTCATGCAGAAAGCGCAGTTCATTCGGCAACCCGCCTGACAGCTCACGCACAGGGTTGAGCGTTCCTTGTCCGGTATCATCACAGCTTCGATATTTCTGCCCGGCACTCCACGGAATATATATTTGGCGGTGCCGTCTTTGCTTCGGTAGGCTGCGAGAGGAGCCTCTCTGCCTAAGGTATATTCGGTTTTAAGCCTTTCGCGTGCCACTTTCGACAGATTTGTCATGGCGTCAATATCGGTGACGCGCTTCACATACAGCCAGTCGGCTATCTGCTTTGCAGCGAATTTAGGCAATCCGCACTCGCCGGCAATAATCTGTAGATCTTCGAGAGTGCAACCAATGAGAGGTCTCTTTTGCTCAGTCATAAATCTATTTGCGTAAAATGAAAAGGGGGGAGGCGTTGAATCGGGGGAGCACTTCGAGATGTATATCTCCCGGTTTCGGCACCACCCCGGGTGTGATACCCAATGCCTCGGCAACAGTGGTGTAAGCGAGGGTGGGAGTGTTGTTGTCCTGGCTCAGATGACACAGAAACACATTTTTAAGTTCCGGTGACTTTATAGATGCGAGATATGCGGCGGTCTCGGCATTGTCCATGTGACCGTTTTGAGCGGCTATCCTTGCTTTGAGATATGATGAGTACTTGCCGTTTCTGAGCATGTCTGCATCGTAATTACTTTCGATAACGATGAAATTCGACTGGCGCATATAGTAGTCGGCGCGCTCCGAAATACACCCTAAATCGGTTGCCACAGTCATGCGCAGGTCACCGCGCTGAATATAGAATCCGGCATTGTCGGTGCCGTCATGATTCACCTCAAAGGCTGTTATCTCAAAGTTCCCCACCTTGAAAGGAAACTCCTTGTAGATGGGCTGATGATAATCCTTGAGTCGTCTTGAAATACTGTGTCTGCGCATTATGCCGGATAAGGCTTTCGGGGTGCAGAACACCTTTATATGGTTGTGACGCCTTATAAGGGAATAAACGCATCTCACATGGTCGCCATGATCGTGGGTTATACAGATGCCATGAATATCCCTCAAGCCAAGGTTCATGCTTTTCAGTCCCTCCGTAACTGTTTTGGAATCCACTCCCGCATCAATGAGAATACCTCCGCTGCGGGCGCCTATGAACGCGCAGTTGCCGCTGCTGCCGCTGCCGAAACTTTTGAAAAGAATAGCTTCGTGGGTACCGGTG
>JAIDQW010000419.1 GCA_029062075.1 Paramuribaculum sp. | reverse complement strand
GCTGGAGGGCACGCATAGAGAGGCGGTACTTGCCGGTCTTCTTATCAATCTCGATGAGTTTGACTTCAACAGTATCGCCTTCTTTAAGTCCGGAGGCAGCCATGTCGTCAAGTCGGTTCCATGAGATTTCAGAAATGTGCAGGAGACCGTCGCGGTTTGGCATGAATTCAACAAATGCGCCGAAATCAAGGATAGAACGCACCTTACCGGTATAAACCTTGCCCTCTTCGGGTAGCTCAACGATAGCGTTGATCATTTCAAGAGCTTTGTCAATAGAAGCTTTGTTTGCAGCTGCTACCTCGATGTATCCGCCTTCATCAATCTCATCAATGCTTACAGTAGCACCGCTGGCTTCCTGAATACCCTGTATTACTTTTCCGCCCGGGCCGATAACAGCACCGATGAGTTCCTTAGGAATAGTCATTGTTACGATGCGGGGAACATGAGGCTTATAGTCTTCGCGAGGAGCGGGGATTGTGCTTTCAATAATGTTGAGGATGTGGAGACGACCGTCACGAGCCTGGAGAAGAGCACGCTCAAGAATCTCGTATGAGAGTCCGTCGCACTTGATATCCATCTGTGTAGCGGTGATACCGTCTCTTGTGCCTGTCACCTTGAAGTCCATGTCTCCGAGATGGTCTTCGTCACCGAGAATATCAGAAAGGACTGCATATTTAGCATTGTCGGTGTCGGTGATAAGACCCATAGCGATACCGCTCACAGGCTTTTTCATCTTCACGCCTGCATCAAGCAGAGCGAGTGTACCGGCGCAAACGGTAGCCATTGATGAAGAACCGTTACTTTCAAGAATATCGCTGACGATACGGCAAACGTAGGGGAAATCTTCAGGGAACATACGCTTCAGGGCGCGGTGAGCGAGGTTGCCGTGACCTATTTCGCGACGGCCCACACCTCTCTGTGCCTTAGCTTCGCCTGTAGAGAAGGGGGGGAAGTTATAGTGAAGAAGGAATCTTTCCTTACCCTGGTTCAGCACGTCGTCAACAATCTTCTCATCGAGTTTTGTGCCGAGGGTAACGGTAGAAAGGCTCTGAGTTTCACCACGGGTGAATACTGCAGATCCGTGAGGTCCGGGAATATAGTCAACCTCGCACCAGATAGGACGGATTTCAGTAGTCTTACGACCGTCAAGGCGGGTGCCTTCGTCAAGAATGCAGCGGCGGACAGCCTCTTTCTCAACATCGTGGTAGTAACGCTTAACGAGAGGGGTCTTTTCCTCGCGGACATCCTCGGGAAGCGCTTCGATATATTCCTTGCAGATGGCATCAAACTGCTCCTGACGCCAGTGCTTGTCGGCGCAGCCAGCCTGAGCTATTTTGTAAGCTTTGTCGTAACATTTGTCGTGAACATCCTTGCGGAGCTCTTCATCATTAACCTCGTGGCAGTATTCGCGCTTGGCGATGCCGAGTTCTTTGGCAAGCTCCATCTGTGCGACACACTGCACCTTTATGGCATCGTGTGCAGCCTTGAGTGCGGCAAGAAGTTCAGCTTCGCTCACTTCATTCATTTCGCCTTCCACCATCATGATGTTGTCGTAGGTCGCGCCGACCATAAGCTCCATGTCGGCTTTTTCGAGCTGGTCGAAAGTGGGGTCGATAACGAATTCACCGTCAATACGAGCCACACGAACCTCAGAGATAGGTCCGTTGAAGGGGATATCGCTGACAGCGATTGCAGCAGAGGCAGCGAGACCGGCAAGCGCATCGGGAATGTCAACGCCGTCGGTTGAGTAAAGGGTGATGTTTACGAATGTATCAGCGTGGTAATTCTCCGGGAAAAGGGGACGAAGCACTCGGTCAACGAGGCGTGAAGTGAGAATTTCGTAGTCAGAAGCGCGACCTTCACGTTTCTGGAAACCTCCGGGAAAACGTCCGAAAGCAGAGAATTTTTCTTTGTACTCTACCTGCAGGGGCATGAAATCGACTCCTTCACCGGCTTCCTTAGCAGAAACCACGGTTGCGAGAATCATGGTGTTGCCCATTCTTAACTCTACCGCTCCATCCGCCTGCTTCGCGAGCTTGCCGGTTTCAAGAGTGATAGTCCTGCCGTCGGGAAGCGAGATGGTTTTCTTAATTGGTTGTAACATAAATCAAGTTATAATCTTTATACATCTTAAAAATCGCACAAAAGTACAAAATAAAAATGAGGTAATATTTACCAAACCATATTAAATTTGGAAAAATGAGGATTAAAAGTTGTAATTTTGTAGTGCATGCTGCAAAAAATTCACATAATATGCCTCAGAACGGTGCGCTACAGCGACACAGCCAACATTCTGTCCGCCTACTCGCTTGAGAATGGCAGGGTGTCATTTCTTATCAATGACGGGAAGGGGAGGGAATCATCGCGCCGGCGTGCACTCACTCAGCCGCTGAGCCTATTGGAGTGTGTTGCGGATGTGCGTCCCGGGCGTGATATCAGCCGCTTATCCGAGTTGCGGGCTTTGTCACCCCTCACGGCAATAAGGACAAACCCGGTGAAATGCTCTCTGGCGCTCTTCATTGCTGAGGTGCTCACCTCCCTGCTGCGCGAAAGCAACAGAGATGAGGCTGTGTGGCGATATATCGAGCAGTCGGTGCTTGCCCTTGATGAGATTGAGGCAGCGAGGGCAGCAAACTTCCATCTATGGTTTCTCTACGGCATGGGTCGGTGTCTGGGTGTGAGTCCGGATGCTTCGGGATATTATCCCGGAATGGTGTTTGATATAGACGGGGGAGTGTTCAGAAAGAGTGCTCCTCTTCATCGGAATTATGTGTCAGCGGAGCGAAGCGGTGCAGTAGCTCTGCTTGAACGCATGACGCTTGAAAATATGCACCTGTTCCGCTTTACCCGCGAGCAGCGTGGCGAGGTACTTGACGGGATTCTACACTTTCTATCCATTCATCACGCTCCACTTTCCGGGCTGAAGAGTCTTGATGTTCTCCGCGCTCTGTTTTAATTTTCACGATGACAGGGAGTCGCGGATGAATTTTGCAACAGAATCATCGTTGTTGGAGCCGATAACAATATCAGCCGCCTCCTTAACCTGCTCCACGGCATTGGCGGTGGCAACAGATACATCAGCGATTGCCATCATCGGCAGGTCGTTGAGATTGTCACCGAAAACAGTGAGCCGGTCAGCACCGGTGAGCTCCTTAAGGTGCAACACCGCGCTCGCTTTTGAAACATTCTGCCCGAGAATTTCGATTAAGCCGGTAGAATGATTATAAGAATCCTTATATGCCGAGATTGACAATCCCTCGTAATGACGGAGGGAGTCAGCGAGTGAAAATATTGCATCCACACAGCCCATCGCGAGAATCAGAATTGTGGATTCAAATTCAGTGCCATCTCCGGCAGGCTCATTAATGTGAAATTTTTTCAGAGGAAGCCCCCGGCGGTCATAAATAAATTTTTCCTCCTTGGCTGTTGGTGTGCCGCTGTGATAAACGTGCAGAATATTAGCTTTGCCAAGAGTGTAGATGAACGGCTGCAAGCCGGCTGAGCGACAAGCATCTATGGCTATGGCTGCTAAATCAGCTTCAATGAACTGAATGTTGTCATAACGCCTGTAAATCCTGTTCCACATAGCCGCTCCGGTCATAACGATAGCCGGAATTGTTGTGAATGTGTGTGCCAACAGAACATCAACTGTGGCTGGGGTGCGGGCGGTGGCGAATGAAATCAATGCGCCTTCGTGGGAAAGGTCGGATATGATTCGTGCAGTTGTAGTAGAAACCCTTGCGTTGTCATTGAGCAGGGTACCGTCAAGGTCACTGACAAATAAATGTTTCTCGGTCCTGTTCATTCGGCGTTATTGTTCGAGTTCGGTAATTCAATGCGTATAGTGGTGCCTTTTCCCGGCTCCGATGACTTCACATATATGCGCCCGTGATGGTAGTCCTCAATTATTCTGCGGGCAAGTGTGAGCCCAAGTCCCCATCCTCTCTTCTTGGTGGTGAATCCGGGCTTGAATATGGTTTTGAAGTGCTTTTTAGAAAGACCTTTTCCTGTATCGGACACATCTATGATGGTTTTATTCGCAGCGACATTGGTAGATGTGGCAACTGTCAGATGCCCAACACCGTTCATTGCATCCACGGCATTTTTGATGAGGTTTTCCATAACC
>JAIDQW010000418.1 GCA_029062075.1 Paramuribaculum sp. | reverse complement strand
GACGCTTGTATTCCTTGAAATACTCCTCCACCCGTTCAAAATCCATATTGCAGGATGACTGAATGGGAACCGGAGAATGGGGTGAGAAACCGTAATGTATGAAACCGCTTTTACAAGCAGTGTCAGCAAACGCAGCCATATCCGCTCTTCCGTCACAGAATTGGGTATGAGAGTGGAAATTATATAAATCTGTAGATTCAGTAATATTCTTGAAATCAAGCATCAGCTTATCACTCTGACTATAAGACTTTATTCTTTTTGTTCCGACTGTTCCATCGCATGAAAAGTGCGAGGAAAACAGTTGCAACAACTATTCCAGCGGCAACTGCAATAGATATTGTGAGACCGAATCCTTCCGGACGGCGAGCAAACAAAAGATAGCTCACACTCACCGCTGTCATGAACAATGCCGGCAGGAGGCTGACAATGTAAGCTTTACCATGTCGCGCAAGATACACCGTAACCGCCCAAAGTGTAAACACAGCGAGAGTCTGGTTGCTCCAGGCGAAATATCTCCACAACACATTGAAGTCAATCAGCATCAGTACAAATGAAGCCAGAAACAGTGGCAGACACACCAACAGTCTCTTTACGAATGTTTTTTGACTGACCTTAAGAATGTCTGCCACAATCAGCCTGGCGCTTCGCAAAGCAGTGTCTCCGGTGCTGATAGGAGCGGCTATCACCCCAAGCAAGGCAAGAATTCCGCCAACAGTTCCGAGCCAAGTCACTGAAATTTCCTTAACCAGAGCTCCTGCACTATTGCCATGTTCAGCCATATATGCAGAAAGATTTTCATAGCTTCCGGCAAAAGCAATAGCAGCAGCCTCCCATATCAAAGCTACTATACCTTCTTTAACCATAGCCCCGTATAATATGGGTCTTGCAAGTTTCTCATTTTTAAGACACCGCGCCATCATGGGCGACTGGGTGGCATGAAAACCGGATATTGCACCGCAAGCAATGCTTACAAACATCATGGGAAATATCGGATTAACCGAATGGTCACCGCCATGCCTGTTTACCAGTCCATACTCGAATCCAGACGGTATATCTATTCCGGAGAAAAGCAGATAGCCGAGCAGTCCGACAGCCATAAACAACAGCGCGAACCCAAAGAGAGGATAGAGGTTACCGATAAGTTTGTCGATAGGGAGCAATGTTGCAAGAACATAATAACCGAGAATAATAGCAATCCACACGCTCCTGTTGAGCCACGAAGGGGTCATAGAGGCGAGTAAATCAGCCGGGGTCAATACAAAAACAGCGACAACGAGTACAAGCATTTCTCTTATACACATCTGCCGCTGACGCAGAATAT
>JAIDQW010000417.1 GCA_029062075.1 Paramuribaculum sp. | reverse complement strand
GGGGAAATTGGGAAGATAGCCGCCGATCACACCATTGGGATAATCTGCCGGACCAGGGAAAGCGAAACTGATGGCGACAGGCTTGGTTTCCAGTTTTGATATAACCTGCTTGAATCCTTCAACCATGGTTGACAGACACAAATCAAGATCTTGTGCCTGGCTGGGTAATGTTATGGGCTCAACAATAAACTTATTAGCCTGCATAGCTCCGAAAACAAGGTTAGTACCGCCGGCATCAAGTGTGATAACTATTCTTTTGTCAAATTTGTACATGGGTCGAAAGATGTTAAGGTGAATAATATGTGCAAAAATACAAAAATACCGAAATAAAAAACGCACCACCCTAAGTTTATTTAGGCGGTGCGTATGTAAATAAGGATTATCTATGTGGGATTTTATTTGTAGCGGGCCCAGCGGATGAGGTCCTTGAAGGTGGGTTTCTTGCCGTACATAAAGATTCCTACACGATAAATCTTTGCAGCAATCCACACTGCAGCGAGGAATGATGCATACAGAATAACAAGTGAAACGGCAATTTCCCAGCCTGGAATACCGGAGGGGATACGTGCCATCATAACCATGGGTGAGGTAAAGGGAATGAATGACATCCACATCGACAAGGGAGAGGTGGGATCACCGGCAGCTGTCATGCCGAATATTATACCTATAATTATAGGGAAGATGATGAAACTTTGAAGCTGTCCTGCATCCTGAATATTATCTACTGCTGAACCGATAGCGGCATAAATTGCCGAGTAGAGAAGGAAACCACCTGCAAGGAATAGGATAAGAAGTACAAAAAGCTGGATAATATAGCCGACATTGCCTAAAACAGACATAGCCTGAAGCAAGTCAATATCTGTTGTGACCGAGGCAGCATCAAGATTACCTGCATTCAAGGCAGCCATTTCGGCAGCCATTTCAGGAGGGGTGAGTGCCGGGAGCACAAATGCACTCATTGCTGCAATAAGTACTCCCCAGATAATAATCTGAGTGACAGCAACCAGTCCTATTCCAAGAATTTTGCCGAGCATAATCTGAGTGGGTTTGACAGATGAAACCACTATTTCCAGCACACGATTATTTTTCTCCTCAATAATGCTTGTCATAACCATCTGCCCATAAAGAAGGAGACACATATAGAGCAGGAAAGTGAGAATAACACCGAGAAAATAGCTCAGTTCCGTTGAGCTCTGTTCATCCTCACTCTTGTCGGTTCGGATGCTCTGGAGCTTCACATCGCTGCGAATCTTATTCATTATTTCATCAAGGTTGTCTATATCGTAGCTTTTCAAGCGAATTGACTCAATAATTGTGTTTACTTTATCGGTAATTCCGCTTTCAAGAGATAGGGAGGATGCACCGTTTGAATAAAGCCGGATGGATTTGTTGCCAGACACAACTCCTTCCGGAATATAGAGCACTCCGCTTGCATCACTGACGGCAAGTGCCGAATCAAGGGAAACTGAAACCGGTGTAAATACTGTTTCTTCAGAGCCTTTGAGATTCTGAGCAATGACACCGCTTTCGTCAACAACAAGAATATTTCTTGTTTCTCCGGAGGACATCATCATAATCAGAGCCGGTGCAGCCATCATGGCAAGCATGAAAACCGGCATAAGCAGGGTTGTGATGATAAAACTTTTTTTATGTACACGCTCTTTGAATTCGCGTGCTATAATTATTCCAATCTTTGTAGCCATAGTGAAATGTTATTGAATTTCGAGGTCTGAAGTGCCTACGGTGCTAATAAAAATATCGTTCATAGAAGCCATAACTTCATTTATGGCTGAAATTTCAACAGTGTTGTTGGCAATCTCAATTATATCGTGGAGAGAAGTGCCTTGATTAAGAAGAAGTCTCAGTGACGAGCGGTCTCTTGACGCTTCATTAATTTCAAAATTACCTGCAAGAGGTTGAAGCGCAGTCATCAGCTCATGTGAATTACCAGAGTAAAGAATGTCGTATCTTCCGTCGGAATATTTCCTGCGAATATCCTCCACATTGCCTGTAAGTATGTTCTTGCCGTGGTTGATAAGAGTGATGTTTTCGCACAATTCTTCAACACTGGCCATGTTATGGGTTGAGAATATGACTGTTGATCCTTCATTTTTAAGACGAATGATTTCTTCTTTCAGAAGATTGGCATTAATCGGGTCAAACCCTGAGAAAGGTTCATCAAAGATCAAAAGTTTGGGACGGTGAAGAACAGTTACAATGAACTGAACCTTCTGAGCCATACC
>JAIDQW010000416.1 GCA_029062075.1 Paramuribaculum sp. | reverse complement strand
TATCTTTACAACTAATATCTTCAGGACCCTTCCAGTTTTGCTCTTCCGGACAAATTCACGACTCTTTTCCCTGGACTTTATGTTACTACCTCATTTGGATCCGGTAGAGTTATCAATATTTCGGAAACAAGAATCAATATATACTACCGTCAGCACACTAAAGCAACCGTTAACAATGTGGAAAAAGATACCATTTACAACAAAGTGCGTTCTTACTTCACTGTTACACCGGAAGTTATCACCAACAATAATATCTCTCTAAAACTTAGTGATCAGCTCACTGCACTTGCTCAGCAAGGTAACTCACTGCTTGTTGCACCTGCAGGAATGGAAACAAAAATTATTTTTCCCACCCCTGCTCTCGTGCAAGCATACCGTAAAGGAGCCGGAAACTTATCGGTTCTCAACGAGCTGTCATTCCAAATTCCCGCGCTTACAATTGAAAACACATACGGTATAGAACCTCCGGCAGACGTGTTGCTTATCCTTGCGAAAGATAAGGACAAATTCTTCGCTGAAAATAAGATTGCCGACAATATAACCTCTTTCACAGCGTCTTACAACTCAGAAAGTAAATCATACAGCTTTTGGTCTATGAGAGATTATCTTATAGAAATGCTTAAGAAAGATTCTTTAGAACCTGATGATTATACCTTCCTGATTGTTCCGGTTAATATTGTTTCTGAAAGCAACACCAGCTACGGTTCAACTGTATCATACATCACGACAATCAGTCCCTATGTTCAGAAGCCGGCTATGGTACAGCTCGATTTGCCAAACGTTAAGATTAAATTGACATATACACGTCAATACTCAAAATAATTCGTATCTTTGTTCTGCTTTTCAAAAGAGCATAGACACGGTTTGCCGCAATAGCTTAGTTGGTAGAGCATCTCATTCGTAACGAGAAGGTCGTGGGTTCGAGTCCCACTCGCGGCTCAAATATACAGAAAACTCAGTCTTATATCATCGGCTGAGTTTTTTTATTAACTTTTTGCCATAAATGAATAATAGGTCTCGTCTTGCTTCCCTTGACATACTCCGGGGATTGGATTTATTCCTGCTCGTATTTGCCCAGCCTGTCATTGTTGCTATTGCACACGCTGCCGATACACCTTGGCTTAATTCCATTCTTTATCAGCTTGACCATGAAGCATGGGAGGGATTCAGGGCATGGGATCTTGTCATGCCATTATTTCTGTTTATGGTAGGCACCTCCATGCCTTTTTCCTTCAGCAAATACATCCGAAACTCCAACTATACCGGTCTGTAC
>JAIDQW010000415.1 GCA_029062075.1 Paramuribaculum sp. | reverse complement strand
CAGCGCAGCGGCATTGTTGGTTCATTGGATTCACATCTGAGAAAACTACCTGCAGTAGAGAAGGAGTATATTAACCTCTCGCGCGACCAGCTGCTCAAAAACGAGCTTTATGCGTTCCTTGTAGAGAAGAGAGAAAACGCACTTATGAAACTCAACTCGGAAGATACCCTCGGTTTTGTTATCGACAAAGCCTATGTTGAGCCGAAACCGTCTATTAAGAAAGCTGCCATACTTCTTGTTGCCGCATTTATTTTCGCACTCGCTTTGTCTTTGTTGCTTGCACTTTTCTTTATGAAACGGAAAGACCTTGTTAATAATCCATGCGACCTGACTTTCCTGAATCTGGAATCCCATACTGTTGAACTTGATGATCATGACTCGGTGTCTAAGGTGCGGTCAGCCATTATGTCATTACTCAAAAAAGGAACGGCTTATATCAATAATCTTAGCGATAATGATTCATTCGGGAAAAAAGTCACAGAGTCTTTCCTGTCAGCCGGAATTAAAAGCATTTGGATTAAACCGGACACTACCGATCTCATACTCGGCAAGGATTTCAGGGAGGAAATTAAGGGTGCATTGATTGACAACTCATACTTATTTGTGCCGGTTCACGGTGATTCCGCTGTGAATGATCTCGCTCCGGTGATTAATTCCGCCGACACATTGTGTGTGATTGCATTAAATTCCGGCAGTGTTACGCGCCGCCGCTTTGCCGGCATTGTTTCCGGCATCAGACCTGAGAATCTTTTAGTAGTGATAATCAATAACCGGCAGTAATTGTGAAGAACAGTGGAAATACAACCCAGTGCAGCATTATCACCACATTCAGGTGCAATGCCCGCTGCAATATGTGCAACATCTGGAAATTTCCTACACACCCGGATGAGGAGCTGGATTTTGAACAGCTGAAAAACCTGCCGGACGGCATGAGAATCAACATTACCGGTGGGGAGCCTACACTTAGAACGGATATTGACCGCCTGTTTGAAATACTCCACCCCAAAGCTTCGCTGCTTGAGCTGAGCACCAACGGCTACAACACCGAAACGATAGTAAGGTTGGCAAACCGTTACCCCGACATTCTTATAAGGGTGAGTCTTGAAGGCTTGCCTGCCGTGAATGATTCCAAGCGGGGGCTCAAAGACGGTTTTGACCATGCTATGCGCACTATGCTTGAACTCAAAAAGACAAAGTGCCGCAACATCGGCTTCTCCGTTGTTATATCTCCGGACAATTATAAAGATTTGCTGCCTCTTTATGAGCTGTGTGTAGCCTTGGGGGTTGAACTCGGCAATTCCACCGTGCATAATTCGTGGTACTTTCACAAAGATGATAATCAGATAGAGAGCTCGGAGGCTCTTGCGGAGCATGAGAAATTTGTAAAAGCCCTGCTCACATCGCGCCGCAGAGGCATAAAGTCAAAACTGAAAGACTACGGCAGAGCATATTTCAACCGCTCAATCCACCGCCGCTTGCGCGGTGACTCGTCATGCTACCGCCCTCAGTGCGGTGCCCTGCATGATTTCTTTTTTATTGACCCGCAAGGAAATGTCTCCCCCTGCAACGGCTCCTCCAGGGAGTGGATTGTCGGGAACATTACAGAGCAATCCATCGACGAGATGAAAGCTTCTGAGTTGTGGCATCATACAGCAGAAAAAGTGAAAAGATGTGACCGCAACTGTGCCTTTATTGTTACTGAGCGCCATGAAATGGTGAGAAAACCGTGGAAACCGATATTTTGGATTCTGAAAAATAAATGGCGCATATTGCGCGGAAAACCAATTGACTGGGAATGAGAACACCTCTGGCGGCAATTGGATTGAGAGGCTTTCCGGGAGTACAGGGCGGAGTGGAGCGTCATTGCGCTGATATTCTGCCTAATCTTGGACTCCCC
>JAIDQW010000414.1 GCA_029062075.1 Paramuribaculum sp. | reverse complement strand
GTGGGTGAGCCTTTGATACCCATTTTGTTTTCGATGCGGCGAACATCAACACCACCATTACGCTTGTCGTAGATGAACATTGAAAGACCGCGACCGTCTTTTGTGCCTTCCTCAGAACGAGCAAGAACGAGGTGAATGTCGCTATCGCCGTTGGTGATGAAGCGTTTCACACCGTTGAGTACCCAAGTTCCATCCTCCTTCTTGGTTGCTTTGAGCATAACGCTCTGAAGGTCGGAACCGGCATCAGGTTCGGTAAGGTCCATAGACATTGTTTCGCCCTGACATACACGGGGAATATATCTCTGTTTCTGATCTTCGTCAGCAAATTCGTAGATAGTCTCGGCGCAGTCCTGAAGTCCCCAGAGGTTTTCAAAACCTGCATCAGCACGGCTAACAATGTCCGCAGCCATAATGTAGGGGGTGATAGGGAAGTTGAGACCACCGAGGCGGCGAGGCATAGCCATGCCCATGAGTCCAGCCTTTTTGCAAAGTTCAAGGTTTTCCTGGGTGCCGGGGGCGTAGGTTACTCTACCGTTTTCAACTTTTGGACCTTCGTGGTCAACACCTTCGGCATTTTCAGCAATTTTGCCTCCGCAAATGTCACCAACTATTTCAAGAACCTTGTCGTATGAGTCCATAGCGTCCTCATAGTTGACAGGTGCGTGGTCATATTTATCAGCATCTGTGTAGTTGCGCTCCTTGAGCTCAACAATTTTCTCCATCAGTGGATGAGAAAGGTGATGCTTAAGATCGGGATTATCAGTATAAAAATTAGCCATCGTGCTTATCCGAAGTGTTTATTTAGAATTTTTCTTGTAATATTTGATGAGCTTTGGAATCACATCTTCGGCGTTGCCGGTGATAACATAATCGGCAATGTCGTTAATGGGAGCGTTAGGATCATTGTTGATAGAAATAATCATAGCGCTGTCCTGCATACCTGCGATATGCTGGATCTGACCTGAAATACCGCACGCTATATAGAGTTTTGGACGGACAGTCACACCGGTCTGACCAATCTGACGGTCGTGTTCCGTGAATCCGGCATCAACAGCAGCGCGGCTTGCACCAACTTCTGCTCCAAGTGTGTCGGCGAGCTCGTGAAGAAGATCGAAGTTTTCTTTAGACCCCATACCGTAGCCACCGGCAACAATGATGGGAGAGTTCTTGATGTTGATTTTTGATTTTTCAATATGGCGGTCAATGATTTCCACAACGAAATCTTCGGGCTTGACATATTTCTTAACATCAAGGTTAACGACTTTACCTTTGTGGTTTTTGTCGTGAATCTGTTTTTTCATCACACCCTCGCGAACTGTAGCCATCTGAGGACGGCAGTCGGGGTTAACGATTGTAGCCACGATGTTGCCACCGAATGCGGGACGAATCTGATAAAGAAGATTTTCGTACTCCTTACCAGTCTTTGGGTCTTTATGGTTGCCGATTTCAAGTGCGGTACAGTCAGCTGTGAGACCGCTGTGAAGGCATGAAGAAACACGGGGACCGAGGTCACGGCCGATGCAGGTTGCCCCCATAAGGCAGATCTGCGGTTCAATTTCCTTGAAGAGATTGATTAACACAGATGCGTGGGGATTTGAAGTGTATGGGTAGAGCTTTTTATCTTCTACCTTATAAACGGTATCGGCACCATACTGTATGATTTCTTTCTCAATATCCTTGAGATTGTCACCAATAACAACCGCTTCGAGCTTAACACCGAGAGTGTTAGCAAGCTGACGTCCTTTTGTGAGGAGTTCGAGGCTAACATCGGCAACTTTGCCGTCCTCATACTCACAATATACTATAAGATTATTTTTATCGCTCATAATTATTCTTGTTAAATGATGAGGTTATTAGCCGATAGTGTGGTTAGCAAGGAGTTCCTTAACAAGGTTCTCGATGGCTTCATCATTGTCTTCGAGACGAAGGTTTTCCTTAGCTGTAAACACAACATTAACAATATTTTTAACTTTAGTGGGTGAGCCCGGCATACCAATCTGTTCGGGATCGGCATTAACATCAGCTGCACTCCATTCCTGAATGTGAAGCTCGGGACGACGAGCATAAATTTCTTTAGCGCTGTCGTTAAGAGCATCAACACCTGAGGGAGAAGTTGCGTGTTTGAATTTCATAACGCGCATTGCGTTTCTTGGACGGCATTCAGCTGCGGAACCGTTAACGGTTACAACGCAGGGGAGAGGAGCCTTAACAGTTTCAACACCGTTTTCAAGGCGACGCTTAACAGTTACTTTTCCATCCTTAAGGTCAAGAATTTCTTCAGCGTATGTAACCTGAGGAATACCGAGTTTTTCAGCTATCTGAGGTCCAACCTGTGCGGTGTCACCGTCAATAGCCTGACGACCACCGAGAATAATGTCAACCTTACCGAGTTTCTTCACAGCCTGCGCGAGAGAATATGAGGTAGCTAAAGTGTCAGCCCCTCCGAGCACTCTGTCAGTGAGCACAATGCCACCATCCGCGCCACGGAAAATGGCTTCACGGATTACCTCGCTTGCTCTTGGAAGTCCCATAGTGAGAACTGTGACAGTAGAGCCGGGGTTTGCATCTTTGATACGGAGCGCCTGCTCAAGCGCATTAAGATCTTCCGGGTTGAAGATAGCCGGCAGGGCGGCGCGGTTGATAGTGCCGTCCTCTTTCATTGCGTCTTTGCCCACATTTCTGGTGTCGGGCACCTGCTTTGCGAGCACAACAATGTTTAGACTCATATTAAAATCTTTTGTTAATAGTTTTTCAGATTGCAAAGTTAGTAATTTTCAGCAAAAAAGCAACTTAATCGAAGCTACTTCCGTCAAAGCAATGCGTGCATACCTTGCATTTTGGCAGTCCGATAGCTTTTATTACATCTTCAATAGAGCTGAATTTGAGAGACGATATTTTTAACTGCTCTCTGATTCGTTCCACCATTGCTTCATATTTTGGGCTTCCGGTGGTAGCGTATTCATCAAGGTGTGCGTCCGGGTTTCCTTCAAGTTCAGCAATGACTCTGCGTGTAATCAGTTCCATCTCGCTCTTAGACGCGGTGAAATTGAGAAATTTGCAAGGATAAATCAGGGGCGGACAGCTTATTCGCATGTGAACCTCTTTAGCCCCGTTTTCAAACAGATCAGCCACGTTATCCCTTAGCTGTGTGCCTCTGACAATAGAGTCATCGCAGAAAACCACTCTTTTGCCCTTCATCATTGCTGTGTTGGGAATAAGTTTCATCTTAGCCACAAGTTCTCTGCGCTCCTGTGTGCTGGGGGTGAAACTTCTTGGCCAGGTAGGGGTATATTTGACAATAGCTCTTTTATATGGAATTTTTTTGCCTTCTGAGTAACCGAGAGCCATGCCGATACCTGAGTCGGGAATAGCACTTACAAAGTCTGAATCTGTATTATCAGCTTTTCCCATAGCTGCTCCGAAAGCGTAACGAACTTCATCCACATTTCTTCCTTCGTACTCACAGACAGGGTATCCGTAGTATGTCCAAAGGAAAGCACATATCTGCATTTCATCACCGGGAGCTTTAAGCTGACGAATAGATTCAGCGTTAAATTCAACAATTTCTCCGGGTCCAAGATTGTATTCAATAGAGAAACCGAGGTTGGGGAAAGCGCATGTTTCTGAGGTAGCGGCATGTGCTCCCTTTTTCTTACCTATTATAATAGGGGTTCGCCCAAGCCTATCTCGCGCGGCAATGATTCTGTCCTCAAGCAGAAGAAGCATGGAGCAAGAACCTTTGACTCTTTTGTAAACGTTTTCAATGCCGGAAACAAAATCGTTGCCCTCGCTGATGAGAGCTGCGATCATTTCGGTGGGATTGATAATGTCGTAGCTATGCTCACAAAAATGGTGTCCTTTTGCAAGCAGTTCTTTTTCCAGTTGCTTGATGTTGTTAATTCTGGCTACTGTAACAATAGCAAATTTGCCGAGATGACAGTTTACTATAATAGGCTGAGCATCGGTGTCACTAATGACACCGATGCCGCAGTTTCCTGAAAATTCATCAAGATCACTTTCAAATTTAGTGCGAAAATAAGAATTTTCGATATTGTGTATAGAGCGGCTGAAAATGCCGTCGTGACATGTAGCCATACCGGCACGTTTTGTGCCCATGTGGCTGTTGTAGTCAACTCCGTAAAACAGGTCGTTGACACAACGCTCACTTTCAGCTACTCCAAAGAAACCTCCCATAAGATTGGTTGTATTTAGTTATTTATTTATATACTTTGTTGTTTTCAATCCATTTTCGGGCATTGATGAATGCGTCAATCCATGGTGTGACTTCATCGTTTTTCCGTGCTGCGGGGTAGTAACCGCACTGCCATGGGAAAATAGCTCTTTCAAGGTGCGGCATCATTGCAAGGTGA
>JAIDQW010000413.1 GCA_029062075.1 Paramuribaculum sp. | reverse complement strand
CCTCGGCACTTTGTGGACCGGTGACAACTCCGCAGTCGATGTTGCAAAGGTACAGCCTATGAAACTGGCAGCAATGGAAGGTCTATACAACGGCGGCAGAGACCAGAGCATAGTTGCTTTCGGTATTCTCAATCCCTCCAAGACTCCTGAAAATGATGAGGATGAGTTTCTCTTCTCGGCAAATATACCATACGGACTGTCATTCCTCGCCACTCACGACCCACATGCTTTTGTTCCCGGAATCAATGATCTTGTAAACGGCATAGCTATCAATGAGAACGGTGACACAGTAAAGGTTGACTCTTATGCAGACCGTATAGAAATCGGCAAACGCTCTCACGAAGCACTCCGCGCATACGATATTGCGTCAGTCAATGGAAACACAGCCGCAATGGATAGCGCGAAAACAGTGCTGATGGATAATTACAAATATTTCGGCTACGGCTATCTTGACAATGCCTACGAGGCAGTTCCCCCGGTAGCAGTGACCTTCTACAGCTTCCACATCATGGTGATTTTAGGTGGCTATCTTCTTGCATTTATAGTATTTATTCTTTTCCTCGTGTATAAACGCCAGTCACTGTTATGCAAAAACTGGGTTCTATGGCTCGGAATTATCTCAATACCGCTGGTATGGGTGTGCAGCGAGGCAGGTTGGGTTACCGCAGAAGTAGGCCGTCAGCCGTGGATAATCGAAGGCATCATGCCTACCCGCGCGGCAATAAGCGACATTTCCGCCGGCACAGTTCAGACCACCTTCTGGCTGTTTGCGTTAGTATTCACGGGCTTGCTTGCCGCAGAAGTGTGCATAATGCTCCGTGCCATCGACAAGGGTTCAAAAACAGATTACGAAAACGCTAAAGACTGATAATTATGGGTAATATCGAAATTCTTCAGGCATACTGGTGGATACTGATATCTGTGCTTGGCGCACTGCTGGTATTCCTATTGTTTGTTCAGGGCGGTCAGTCAATGCTGCTTCAGCGCATGAGCGCCGACGAGCGAGTGATGATGATAAACTCTCTCGGCATAAAATGGGAACTCACCTTCACCACCTTAGTGGTGTTTGGCGGTGCCTTCTTCGCCTCTTTTCCCCTATTCTATTCCACAAGTTTCGGTGGTGCATACTGGCTATGGATGCTTATTCTTTTCAGCTTCATCATTCAGGCAGTCAGCTATGAATTCCGTCATAAACCGGGTAATCTGTATGGTGCCCGCACATACGACATATTCCTTTTTATCAACGGATGCGTGGGTTGTATTCTGCTCGGTGTTGCCGTAAGCATGTTCTTTTTCGGCGGAGAATTCACCGTAAAGATGGGCAATATCCTTGATGCCGGTTCTCCGGTTATATCTCAGTGGGCTCCGAGCCACGGCTTTGAAGCTATTTTCAACTGGAAAAATCTTGTTCTTGGAGTAGCGGTACTTTTCCTTGCCCGCACCCAGGCTTCTCTCTACTTTCTGGACAATATCAATGGCGGAGAGGAGATTGCCAAGCGTAATCGGAAGCAAGTACTTGTCAACGGTGCTATTTTTGTGGTATTCTTCCTTTTCTTCCTTGCCCTCTTGCTTACATCCAAAGGCGTTCAGGTTATTCCCGGAACTAATACCTTCGAGTGGGTTGATTACAAGTATCTGCAAAATTTCCTTGAGATGTGGTGGGTTCTTATTATTTTCCTTTTGGGAGTGGTAGCCGTGCTTTACGCGATTATCCGCAGCGCGTTCTCCACTACCTTTACCAATGGAATCTGGTTCAGCGGCACAGGCACAGTGCTTGTTGTTCTGAGTCTTTTCTGGATAGCCGGCTTCAACGGCACCTCCTATTATCCATCTCTGCTTGATACCGACAGCTCGCTGAGCATAGCCAACAGTTCATCTACTCTGTTCACTCTTCAGGTAATGAGCATTGTGAGTCTGATCATTCCCTTTGTAGCCGCTTATATAATATATGTGTGGCGCGCAATGGACCGCAAGGCTATCACTCCTGCCGAGATGCATGAAACTGACCACAAATATTGAAACATATATGGTATTATAAAAAACGCGCCATTTTCATGGCGCGTTTTTTGTATTTTATGAAACGGTTAATGGAGTGAGACAGAGGATATGGCAGCCAGACGGCATGACAGCGCGTCCGCCCGGTCGCTTCGGATGCTCAGTGAGAGGCTGCATGTATTGTCAAACTGCTGGGAAAGGATTTTTGCCTCAGAAGATTTGACAATCCGCATGACATCGTTCATAGCCTGATAAGCGAAGGTTATATTGATCTGCCGCTGCTCGTACATTGTGATTATCTCCCCTGCCTCAATAGCGAGTCTCGCAGCTTCTCGGTATGCAGCAATGAGTCCCGACGTGCCGAGTTTTATTCCACCGAAATATCTCACCACTGCAATGACCGTGTTGGTTATTTCCGCAGAGCGTATTTGCCCGAGAATCGGTTTTCCAGCTGTTCCGCTTGGCTCTCCGTTGTCATTACTCTGATACTCCTTTCCGTCTGCCCCAAGCTGGTATGCCCAGCAGACGTGCCTTGCATCGTGGTATTCATTAGCAATCCCTGCGACAAAAGCTTTTGCCTCGTCGGCGGTTTGCACTGGCGAGGCAAAAGCAATAAATTTACTCATTTTCTCTCTAAAAACCGCCTCAGCAGGGGCAGCGAGAGTCCTGTATTCGCTGATAATTTCCACAATCAAAGAATGAGCATGGCATCGCCGTATGCTCCGAAACTGTACTTCTCTTTAATCGCTTCTTCGTATGCTTTCATCACGAGGTCATATCCGCCGAAGGCGGTAGTCATCATCAGCATCACGGAGTATGGCATGTGGAAATTGGTTACGAGTGCGTCAGTAACAGTGAAATCGTAGGGTGGGAAAATGAATTTGTTAGTCCAACCGGAATAGGTCTTCATGTGTCCGCCCATGCTCACCGCACTTGCAATTCCTCTCAAAACGGATGTGCCAACAGCACACACTCTATGGTTCTCGTCCTTAACACCGTTAACCATATCGACAAGAGCCTGCGTGACTTCCATCTGCTCAGAATCCATGCGATGCTTGGTGAGGTCTTCCACATCTATTTCACGGAAGTTTCCGAGCCCGCTGTGCACAGTCAGGAAAGCCTGATGAATACCCTTTATTTCCATGCGTTTGAGCAATTCACGACTGAAGTGCATACCTGCAGCGGGAGCAACAACTGCCCCTTCGCGCTCAGCGTATATAGTCTGGTAGCGATCTTCATCCTCCGGAATAGGATCACGCTTGATATATGCAGGCAGCGGTGTCTGCCCGAGGCTGAAGAGTGCCTTCTTGAATTCGTCATGGTCACCATCGTAAAGGAAACGGAGTGTGCGTCCACGCGAGGTAGTATTGTCAATGACCTCCGCCACCATGCTCTCGTCCTCACCGAAATAGAGCTTGTTACCAATACGGATTTTTCTTGCCGGTTCAACAAGAACATCCCATAGCTTGCTCTCAGCATTGAGTTCTCTCAGAAGGAACACCTCAATTCGTGCTCCCGTCTTCTCCTTGTTGCCGAAAAGTCTTGCGGGAAACACTTTAGTGTCGTTAAACACAAAAATATCGCCATCAACAAAATAGTTGATTATATCTTTGAAGATACGGTGCTCAATTTCACCTGAAGCACGATGAAGCACCATCATGCGGCATTCGTCGCGCTGCTCCGCCGGGTGGAGAGCGATAAGCTCTTCCGGGAGCTTGAATTTAAACTGCGAAAGTTTCATTAGTTATCTGTAGTTGTTTCTTGAATCTGATTAAATGATGATGGCACAGGGTAGCCATCGGGAAAAGTAACATCTGTGAGCCGTATGAGTTCAATAGCCTGTTCAACAGAGAGACAGTCGGTGTGAGAAATCTCTCCGGAGCGAGTGCGCCTCAGGGCAGTGAGATGTCCACCTGAGTGTAGCGCTTCCCCGATATCTCTTGCCAATGCTCTGATGTAAGTGCCTTTACTGCAAACAATGCGAAGCGTTATTGAATCAGGAGCGAAATCGAGGAGTTCAATCTCATCTATAACAAGCACTTTCGGTTTCAACTCAACGTCTTTACCTTTTCGTGCCATGTGGTAGGCACGCTTACCGTCCACCTTGCAGGCTGAGAACGCAGGCGGAATCTGCTCGATGTGTCCCACAAAGCGCGGGAGCACCTCTTGCACCGCCTCTCTGGTTATATGGTCAGTTGGATAAGTGGCGTCAATCTCGGTTTCGAGGTCAAACGACGGTGTGGTCGCTCCGAGCGCAATAGTAGCCACATATTCCTTTACAGATGCCTGAAGAGAATCTACCAATGAAGTAGCCTTACCGGTAACGAGAACCATTACTCCTGTTGCGAGCGGGTCAAGAGTTCCGGCATGCCCCACCTTTATTTTCTTGACTTTGAGGCGACGCAAAATAGCTCCCCTGATGCGTTTGACAACGTCAAACGAGGTCCAGCCGAGCGGTTTGTCAATGTATATTTTCTCTCCAGAGATAAAATCCATACCAAAAAAATTACCAAAGGATGCAGAGAAGACCGGCTGCGAGACAGTATAGCGCAAACCAAACGAGTTTGCCTTTCTTCACTATTTCAATCATCCACTTGCAAGCCGCGCAGCCAACGACAAAGGAAGCGATAAATCCGACAGTGAGCGGTATAGCCCCGACAGTTCCGGCAGTAGCACTCTCTCCTGTGAGAATGTCCTTGAGTCCAAGTAGTGCCTCGCCAAGAATGGGTATTATCACCATGAAAAATGAGAAGCGAGCCACAGCCGCTCTATTAGCACCCAGAGATATACCGGTTGCAATTGTTGAACCGCTACGGCTGAGTCCGGGAAGGACAGCAATTGCCTGAGCGATACCCATAATTATAGCGTCGGTCCATGTAATAGACTTGTCTGCCTGTTCCGGAGAGATGTATCTTTGCGAAGATGCGAGTTCACCTCGAGTGCGGAAGAAATAAGCGAATGACAATAGTGCCGCCGTGATAATGAGACAAATTCCAACAACCGTGAGCCCATTGCCAAAGAAACTTTCAACAACATCTTTGAAGCAAAGCCCGACAATAGCTACCGGAATACATGAAACCAGAATTTTACATACATAGGTGAATCTATCGTCAAATCTCAGGGTGAAGAAACTTACACACAGAGGCATAAACTCTTTCCACAAAACGACAATAGTGCTGAGAACGGTGGCCACATGTAGAACCACATCAAATTCCAAAGCCTCAGCACCGTTCAATTCAAGACCGAGAATATCCCTGCAAATTTCAAGATGACCGCTTGAACTGATAGGAAGATATTCTGCAAGACCTTGCACGATGCCCATAATGAGGGCGTCAATCCAACTCATAACAGGTTGATTTATTTTTTAGATTTAGAATTCCAGGCGATAGCCACTGCCATAAACACAAAACCGAGGAATGTAATTGTTGGTCCCACCACAATTCTGCGAGTGCTGAATATATCGGGATTGAACTCCTGAGCAGTAGCCGGCGCACCTGTCATAAGGAGAAAACCGAGAATAATCATACCAGCCGCAATAGCCATAAGAATAAAATTGATTCGCTGCAACGGCTGTTGCTGCTTAGACTCGGTGTCGAGTCGTGACTCAATATTATTTTGTGCGTTATTATTAGCCATACTAAAAAGTGTAGGTGAAAAAAATCATTTAGAACATATCATCATATCCAAGCCGCAAATAGCGGTTTGTGGATAGCAGTGCGCTGAGAGTACAGATAAGTACTCCAACCACAAAAAGCGTTACAAAAACCCAAGCCGCTTCCATCCAAGACACCGATGCTGTAATCTGCGGCTCAAGAGTACCTGCATAGAAAAGAATCCCGGCGAGCACCGCCACAGCTATGAATGCGGCATAACACCCTGAATGATATTGCTAATCACAAACGGACAGCGAATAAATGCCGCAGT
>JAIDQW010000412.1 GCA_029062075.1 Paramuribaculum sp. | reverse complement strand
TCCCTGAATGGAGACAAAGCCTCAATATTCTTGGAGGAGCTAACTTAACACAGGAATCTATAAAAACAATGCTACTGATAAAGTGTGGATACACTCCGTCTGAACTCGCTCTGCTGCTCTCAATCACCAAAGGATCTGTCTCCTCGCGGCGCGCTGAGATTTCAAAAAAACTATTGGGGGACAAATATCCGCTGCAAATTGTTGATGCAGTAATACGCTTATTATAAACAGCATAATCTGTTTTATCCGCACTTCTCCGCACTGCGGAGCGATATTCCGCACCAAAATTCTTGCATCGGGTATTGCACTACCTTAATTTTATACAAAATCAATCTCACTACTTTCTATGAAACTAAGAGAAATTTGTGTAATAATTGTTATGGTTCTTGCTATGCCACTCTGCTGCAAAGCTGACATCTCACTGCCATTAACACCTCCCAAAACTGAAAATCCGGATGATGAAATTCCGGGGCTCAAAAGGCATAGAACACCTCCTGCTCCGGTGATTTGCTTTATAAATATTGAGAACGGAAGCGTTTCTTTCAGTTCAGCAGCTGTTGGTGAAGTAGAGGAATATCAGATATGCGATGAGGAGGGAGAAATTTGTTTCTGCAGCTATAACACCGCTGCAGAGTTTACAAACGCGTTAAATAATCTTACAGGAGAGTATTGCATAAAGTTTCTGACTGTTAACGGATATTATTCAGGCTATATCAATATGTGAATCTTCAACATATACCCATCTATCAATACAGAAAGTAATTATACAGGAATTACTTATTATTTAATTCAACACGTTAATTATAATTATATATGAAAACTAAATTTTTATCAAGTGCATTATTAGTTGCACTTCTCACATCCTGCAACTCGGATATGCCTACCGATATTATTTGTGCAATTGATATACATAAGCATTGATAACTCCCAATAAATAAGTATATTTGTATTCACAGCAGGTGATCGGCGCTCGAGGTGCCCTGACTGCAAAAACACCATAGAATTAAAACACTTAAATAACTAAATAATAAACCATAAAATTATGAAAAAAATTCTCCTTACTTGTGGTGCTGCTATCGCAGCCATAATGTTACCCGCCTGTTCATCAGATGATACCACCAAGAATAATCAGCTTACTCCCATAGAATTGTCAAGAGCCGAAATAGAGGTATCGGCTGACATCAACGACTTCTCTATCAATATTCTTAAAGCTATTGTAGATCAAAACTTTGAGGACAGGAACATTGCCGTTTCTCCCCTCGGAGCTACTATGGTAGCAGGAATGTTTGGCAATGCAATTGCAGACGAGGATTTGACAGAACTTACAAAGGCTCTCGGTCTGGAGGGTAATGACCTCACAGCCCTTAACTCTTTTAACTCCACGATGCTCTCAACGCTCCCGTCACATGACAAGTCCGCGATTCTAAAAATTGCCAACGCCTCATGGTTTGACCAAAATCATGTTCAAGTCAGTGATCTATACCGTACTGTGCTACAGGACACTTATAAATCAGAAATCCGCCTGGCTGACTTCAATAATTCCGCCACCCTTACAGATATCAATGCATGGGTGAGTGACCGAACCGACAAAGCTATTCCCAAGATTCTTGATAAAATTGAAGAAGGTGACCGTGCAGTGTGGTTGAATGCCTTATATTTCAAGGGTATATGGAAAAGCCGGTTTGACAAATCCAAAACTAAGAAAGAAAATTTCATTCTCGAAAACGGTAAAACCACTGAGGTTGATATGATGAGGGAAGCTAAAGAGGTTGCCGGAAAACTGTATCGTACTCCGGTTGAGGGCTATACCGGATCGCTTTATGGACCCGATGCCGATACAAAGAATATCTTCACAATTACTATGGCGACTCTTGACTACGGCAACGGTGCATTCGCTCTCACCGCGATTATGCCTGATGCAAGAATTAAGATTAAAGATTTTATCGCTGAAAACCACGATAAGCTCATTGCTGCCATTGCCGGCGAGGATGTGTTTGGAAAAAATTGGAATCCGGCTACCGATGTTATTTTCCCCCGATTGAATTTATCTATCGACACAGATTTGGTCAATCCTATGATTGCTCTCGGTGCTAAGAACATCTTTACAGGCGTGGATATGCCCGGCATCGGATACAATGCAAATAAATCAATGATAGTGAGCAAATTCAAGCAGAACATTATTCTGGATTTAGATGAAGAAGGCACCAAAGTCAAGGTTGCTACTGCCGGCAAGGGTTCTGATTTAATGTCAAATCTCCCGGAAACAGCAAAATTCGACCATCCGTTCATATACTTCATCTGGGAGAAAACCACATGCACTATCCTGCTTGAAGGTGTGGTTATGAACCCCAATGAAAAATAACCTGACCCTCCGATACACAAGATAAATCGGAAGATTCAGCCGGAATGGAGCTTACCTTAAAGAAGCCACGCTATAAAATGAAGTAATATATAAGAGCCGGTTAAACAATATATGTTAAACCGGCTCTTATTAAATCGCTTTTATTTATCTTTGCAATCAGATAGATTAAACTCATTAAATTTATTTTGTAAGATGAAGAAAAGCGCATTGCAAATAGCTCGTGCCGCTTATCAGCCCAAACTCCCCGTTTCCCTTACCGGCAGCGTTATCGTGGTTGAAGGTGAGCCCACACAGTCTGTTGCAGACCAGGAAGAGATCAAAAAACTGTTTCCCAACACTTACGGTCTCCCTGAAATCCGTTTTGACAAGAACCCCAATCCGGTTCCCGGTAAGCCCATCAACGCCGGTGTGATTCTGTCCGGCGGTCAGGCTCCCGGCGGTCACAATGTGATTTGCGGTTTGTTTGACGGTCTCAAAAAAATCAACAAGGACAGCAAGCTTTATGGTTTCCTCATGGGTCCCGGTGGTCTTGTTGATCACAAATATATTGAACTCACACCCGAAATCATCGACGAGTACCGCAACACCGGCGGCTTCGACATTATCGGTTCAGGACGTACCAAACTTGAAAAGAAAGAGCAGTTTGACAAAGGTCTTGAAATCCTGAAAAAACTCAATATCAGCGCTCTCGTGATTATCGGCGGCGACGATTCAAACACCAATGCCGCTGTTCTTGCCGAGTACTACAAGAATATCGGAGCCGGAGTACAGGTTATCGGTTGTCCCAAAACAATCGACGGTGACCTCAAGAACGAAGTTGTGGAAGCATCTTTCGGATTTGACACCGCAACCAAGGTGTATAGCGAGCTTATCGGTAATATCCAGCGTGACTGCTTCTCAGCTAAAAAATACTGGCACTTCATCAAGCTCATGGGTCGCTCTGCTTCACACATCGCACTCGAATGTGCACTTCAGACCCAGCCCAACGTGTGCATCATCTCTGAAGAGGTAGAAGCCAAGAATATGACTCTTGACGATGTTGTCAACTACATTGCCGACATTGTTGCAGCCCGCGCCGCCAACGGCGAAAACTTCGGCACAGTGCTCATTCCCGAAGGTCTCATCGAATTTATCCCCGCAATGAAAAACCTCATTGCCGAGCTCAACGACCTCCTTGCCAAGAGCCCCGAATTTGCCACTCTCTCACCAGCAGAACAGCGTGAATTCGTTCTCAGCCACCTGAACGCTGAAAATGCCAAGGTGTTCGCGTCACTTCCCGAAGGTGTTGCCCGTCAGCTCACTCTTGACCGCGACCCCCACGGCAATGTGCAGGTATCCCTCATCGAAACCGAGAAACTGCTCAGCGAAATGGTTGGTCGCCGTCTCAAACAGATGCATGACGAAGGCAAATACAACGGCAAATTCTCACCCCTCCACCACTTCTTCGGTTACGAGGGAAGATGTGCCGCTCCTTCAAATTTTGACGCAGACTATTGCTATGCTCTCGGTTTCAACGCCGCTTGCCTCATCAATGCGGGTGTAACCGGCTATCTCTCAAGCCTCCGCAACCTCACCAAGCCGAGCGTTCAGTGGCTTGCCGGCGGTATTCCCATCACCATGATGTTTAACATGGAGCGTCGCCACGGAGAAATGAAACCTGTGATACAGAAAGCGCTCGTGCGTCTTGACGGAACACCTTTCCGCCGCTTCGCCGCCAAGCGTGATGAATGGGCAAAGGCTACAAGCTATGTGTTCCCCGGTCCTATCCAGTACTTCGGTCCAGCCGAAGTGTGCGATCAGCCCACAATGACACTCTACTACGAGCACCTCGACAAGTAAAAAAACTCTTTGATAATTAAGCAGTGGCGGTTGTAAAAATAACCGCCACTGTTTTTTTATATCTGCCGTTTTAGTAATTTTGCAGCGACCGGACAATAATGCCCGTAATGTTTTCAAAAAAATCAGTAAATGAGCACATATATTCGTGTCATAAACACAAAAC
>JAIDQW010000411.1 GCA_029062075.1 Paramuribaculum sp. | reverse complement strand
GGTTTATATCCGCGAATTTTTGATTCAGGGAGGTCAACGAAGAGGTTTCTTATATCCGTGAACACACCGGTGTATGTTGCAGGGTTCGAGCGAGGTGATTTACCGAGTGGTGACTGATCTACTGTTACCACCTTGTCAATATTTTCTATCCCTTCAATGGATTCGTAGGGGAGCGGAATATCGTGAGAGCGATAGAAATGTCTTGACAAAATCGGGCGCAGAGTTGCGTTGACAAGGGATGACTTTCCGCTACCGCTCACTCCCGCAATGCACGTTAGGGTGCCGAGTGGCACTTTTAGCGTGACGTTTTGCAGATTGTTTCCTGTAGCACCTCTCAAAATCAGGTTCTTGCCGTTTCCTTGCCGCCTTGATTCCGGCACTGGGATGGTTATCTCACCGTTCAGATACTCTGCCGTCAGGGTATTACTTTTCAACATGTTCTGCGGAGTGCCCTGAAACACGACCTCACCACCTTTCCTGCCCGCCTTCGGTCCAATATCAACAATGTAATCGGCATCAAGCATCATGTCCTTGTCGTGTTCAACCACAATGACAGAATTTGAGGCATCTCTCAATTTTTTCAACGAGTCAATCAACCGGCGATTGTCTCTCTGATGGAGCCCTATGCTTGGTTCGTCAAGGATATAAAGTACATTCACGAGTTCAGAGCCAATTTGTGTTGCAAGACGAATGCGTTGACTTTCACCACCGCTAAGAGTCGCGGAATTTCTATCGAGAGAAAGATAACCGAGCCCCACATCAACCAGAAATCCGAGTCTCGCCCTTATTTCCTTGAGTATTTCACTTGCAATGAATGCCTGAGTAGGTGAAAGTCTGCTCTCAACGCTTTTGCTCCAATCGTAAAGGGTTGTAATATCCATCCTGCAGAGGTCCGCGATATTTTTTTCATCAATAAAATAGTGCAGAGCTTCGCGGTTAAGGCGCGCTCCGTTACACTCCGGACATGTGGCGCGGGAGTAAAACTGTTCGCTCCAGTTTTTACTACCGGCAACATCCTCCTCATTCTGAAGCAACTCAATATATTTTATAACACCTTCGTAAGTCTGGAAATAATTATTAGTAGATAAAGTTTCATTTTTGATAACCAGACGCTCGTTAGTGCCATTGAGAATATCTGAAAGCGCATCCTCGGATAGCTGCGAGAGGGGAGTGTCAAGGGTGTAGCCATGTTTTTCCAATAGTGCCTGTATCTGCCAGAAAACCATAGAGTTTCGATATTTTCCAAGCGGAGCGATACCACCGGCTTTAATTGAAAGAGACGGGTTTGGTATAACCTTTTCACGGTCAACGATATTGACATACCCCAGACCTTTACAGCAGGGGCATGCCCCTTGAGGCGAGTTGAATGAGAAATTGTGAGGAGCCGGCTCATGATATGAGAGGCCGGATACAGGGTCCATAAGATGCTGACTGTAATGACTCACCGAGTCGCTGTCAACATCATATATCATAAGTTCGC
>JAIDQW010000410.1 GCA_029062075.1 Paramuribaculum sp. | reverse complement strand
ACCCAGTACAACTTCATAGCAAAGGTCGCCAGGCAGCTTGATGTGACCAATCTGAGACTTGTGAGAGGGGATGCGCTGCGCTACATAGCCTCATCAACTGCGAAGTTCGACTTTATCTTTGCTGATCCCCCCTATGATATGCCGGACTTTGGTGAAGTACCCTCGAAAATTCTCGGCAGTGATATGCTTAAGCCGGGTACACTTATTGTTGTTGAACACTCAAAGCGGCACGATTTCTCTTCATTGCCACATTTCATTCAGCACAGAGAATACGGCAGCGTGAATTTCTCAATTTTCAGAATACCCGAAGAGTAAACTTATGGAAAATAGAAAACCGAAGCTCGTTATATCAACAGGAGCGGGAATGAGTGCCGAGAGCGGAATAAGCACTTTCCGCGATTCCGGCGGATTATGGGAAAACCATAATGTCATGGATGTAGCGAGTGCCGACGGGTTCGCGCGCAATCCGGCATTAGTGCATCAGTTTTACAACGCCCGCCGCCATGACCTGCTTAAGGCAAAACCCAATCAGGGACACCTTGCGCTTAAAGAACTTGAAAAATACTTCGACGTGTATATAATCACCCAGAATGTGGATGACCTGCACGAGCGCGCCGGTAGTTCAAAAGTGCTCCACCTGCACGGCGAACTGATGAAAGTGAGAGCAATAGAGCATCCCGAAAAGATATACACTCTTGACGAGGAGCATCTTGAAACCACTCCGGAGAGCACCGATGCCGAGGGTAATCACCTGCGCCCGCACATTGTTTTCTTTCAGGAGGCGGTGCCTAATATCGAGCGAGCAATCGAGTGGGCGAACATGGCGGATATTTTTGTGGTCATAGGCACATCGCTCGTTGTCTATCCCGCGGCTTCTCTACTGCACTATGTGCGGCCCGGAGTGCCTGTTTACTACATAGACCCCAATCCGGCGGCAGTAGGACCTGATGTGGAAGTGATACGCAAAGGAGCTTCCGAAGGTGTTGCCGAACTCACCGATATTCTGCTCAAAAATTTGCGGAGTCAGTAATGTATAGTAATTTTGCCCCGTCAAAAAAACTAAATACATTATGTCAACATACACAGAATCAAAACCGAAAGTAACAACACGCCGCCTCCGCGAAATGAAGGAGAACGGTGAAAAAATAGCTTGTCTCACAGCCTACGACTACACTGTCGCCACCCTTGTTGACGGCGCGGGAATGGATCTTATTCTTGTGGGAGACAGCGCGTCAAATGTAATGGCGGGCAACCTCACAACTCTGCCTATTACTCTTGACGAGATGATTACCTACGCCAAGGGGGTGACCAAGGGCGTAAAGAGAGCCCTTGTGGTGGTTGACCTGCCCTTCGGCACCTATCAGGGCAACTCGAAAGAAGCGCTGGCAAGCGCAGTCCGCGTAATGAAAGAGGCTAATGC
>JAIDQW010000041.1 GCA_029062075.1 Paramuribaculum sp. | reverse complement strand
TTCTTGCCGTCCTCATCAGCCCCGTCTGCTGTGACAGTTATAGTCACCGCATATTTAGACGAATCATAACCGATAGTGATTTTTGCTTCAGGGTTAGAGCTTACGGCGGTAACGGCTCCTTCGGCTGGCATCTCAACAGTTGTGAGACGATATGTGAATACATCAGTGTCGAAGTCGGCGAGGGGAGTGCCGTTGATGCTTATTTCCGAGAGTCTTGAGTTGACAGGCTTGTCGAAACGCAGGGTGTAAGTGTGGGTTTTCTTGCCGTCGAGGTCGGCACCGCCTGAGTTTGTAACCGTTACGGTAGCAATACCTTCGGCAACATTGCGCGACACAGACACCGAGACTTTGCCAGATGCCTTCATCGCGGTACCAACAATCTCGCTCTGAGCCGGGAGCGCTCCGCCAATCGTATATTCAAATATGTCTCTGTCAAATCCTTCCACCTCTTCTCCTCTCACTTTCAGTGAAGCGAGTCGTGAGAAGTATGGCAGATCGAAATGCAGGGTATATACAGTAGTGGAGGCATATTTGCCGTCTGCATCTCCTGTGTTTGTAACGGTAATGGTGACGGTAGCTGATTCTACATCGGTATCTATTGTATAGTCGCTGCTGCCATTTCCGTTATATAACTGAATATCAATTCTATCCTTTTCAGGAAGCTGTCCCGGTAGTGTATAATCGAGCTGCGAAGGGTTAAAATCTGGAATCTCCTCACCGTCAAGGGTTATAGACGATGCTGTGGAATAATATGGCAGATTGAACTGAACGATATAAATGTGGCTTGTCTTACCGTCTATATCTTTCTGTCCGCCGTTGGTAACAGTGATTCGTGCAGTTGCGTTTATATGGTCGAAAACCACTGTGGCAACAGGATTTCCGGAGCAATGCTTGAACATATAACTGAAGAGCGCCACAGCCTCCTCATCAGTTGGGGGGAGCTGACCCGCAAAGGCAATCGGTGTCTTGCCGTCCTGTGGCAGTCCGGTAAGCTCCTGACCTCCGATTGTGATTGATTCAAGACGGCTGAAATATGGCAGATTATACTGTACTGTGTATGTGTGGCTGCTCTCGCCGTCAATGTCCGGCTGAGTGTTTGTAACCACCACAGTGACCAGAGCCTTTTCAGCATCGGCTGATTTCTCTTTGATCTCAGCCTTACCCTCGGCATTGCTGCCCTTTATCACAGTGGGTGTGACCGTGGGGTTTGCCGGCATCTGCGAATCGATAGTGTAGTTGAATGTGTTGCGGTTGAAACCGGGCACAGCTACGCCCCCGATGACAAGCGATTCAAGGCGTGAGAAGAATGGCGCGTCATACTTGAGCGTGTATGTGCGGCTTGAAATGCCGTCTGTGTCCGCTTTGCTGTTTGACACTTTTATCGTAGCGGTGGCGGTTTCAAGATTCAGACTCACCTCATGCTGAATTGCACCGGCTGTTTTCTCCGGGAATTCAAGAGTAGCCTCGATATCTTCCACTGTTTTAGGCATCTGACCGGGAAGGGTTGCTCTTATAACCTCACCTGTCTCTTCAAGCAAATCCACCTTGCCATTGGCGGTCACGATAGCTGAAAGACGCGAATAATAGGGGAGGAAATGCAGGGTATATATGCGCTCATCCTCACCGTCGCTGTTTGAAATCTCGTTGCTCACGGTAATGGTTGCAGTAGCCGCATTTGTGTCAATGCTCACCTCTACTCTGGTACCGTCGGTGGTGTGACCGTCATATTCGAGAATGCTGTATGCTATTTCGCTCTCCGACGCGATGACGGGACGGTCGAGGTAGTAATCGAATAAATCGCTGTCAAAATCCGGCACCGCGGTTCCGCCTACACTCAGGCTACCGAGTGACACCGAGCGGTTGTCATGAGTACGCTGGTTGAATGTGAAAGAGTATGTGTGTGATTGCTCTCCGTCATAGTCAGTGCCTCCGTTCGGATTGCTGACCTTGACCAGTAGTTTGGGGGCGGGAGAATCATACTCATCGCCGTCACGAGTTATTTCCACAGTAAGCTCTTTGCCGTCAAACCATTCGAAGCGAACCCTGTCATCAATATTTTCGTCATGTCTGTAGCCGTTTACGGTGTAGGCTAATTTCTTGGAATCAAATGCCGGAGTAAGGGTGAGAGCCTTGTTGATAGCGGCATTCATGATTATAATGGTCTTGGGGCGGGACAGATCCACACTGTCAAAAATAAGATTGTATGTATGGCTGCTGTTTCCGTCATAATCCTTCCCCTCGCTGTTTGTCACAGTTATTGTGCCGGCTCCGGTCTCAGTATTTAAAGTGACTTTTGCTGTCTGATTTCCGTCGGGCAGAATATAAACAGGCTGAATGTCGGCGGTGGCAGGCATCAGTCCTATGGCGCGCATATCTATTGATTTGCCGTCCTCGCTCACAGGGTAGGTAGTGCCTTTTACAGTTACTCCGCTGATACGGGAGGATATGGGAGAGTCATACACCAAAGTGTAGTTCTTTGTAAGCAGCGGGTCGGCTTCAGTATTGGTTACTGTGATTGTGATTTTGGGATTATTGATATCTTCGGGTTTACCGAAATCATTGTTGAGCGTCACTGTGCCGCTAATTCCTGCCGATTGGGTTACACTCTTGGGCAAAGTCTTGTCACTATACTGTTCGCCGACCGTCACATTGTCGCCACTAACATGAATATGTGCGCCGTTGGCAAGGATAATCTCGTCAATGGCAGCGCGGTATGGCAGGAAGCCCAGGGTATAGCTGCGTGTGGTCTCCGGATCGTCAGGGTGAGATATGCTGAGCGATGCGGTAGGATTGTCATTATTGCCGCCGCGGACCAAAGGAGTGATAACGGGACTGTCGGTGCCGAGAGTCTCGATTTCTATCTGAGTGGTAAACGGCATCTCGGTTGCGATAATGGCATCGTTGACAAACGCATTGCCACTCTCCGGCTCAATTTCCTTAGTGCCGATAATAATCTTGCTCAGATCGAGCTGGAGCGCTTTTTTGAAGGTGAGAGTATAAGTGTGGGTAGTCTGC
>JAIDQW010000409.1 GCA_029062075.1 Paramuribaculum sp. | reverse complement strand
GAATATCAAAGAGTATGCGCTACCAAGATAACGGGCATCCATCACCTTAGGCACCGAAGGCCAAAGAGCAGCAGGAACAAGTGAGAAGGATACACCGAGAACAATGATTGTAGCAAGAGCGAGACCGGTACTCGGAACCGAGGGGAGCACGAGCGCAAATACCAGGTGACAGCAGATAAGAAGAACTGAACCTATAATAAGCATTGTGGCACCTTTACCAACCTTATCAAGGAAGAAACCCAACGGAGGAGTAAGGATAAGCGCACCGATAGGGAACCAGCGGAGAATATCGGCGGCAGCAACATCATTTATGTGGAGGTTGCACTGAAGCATATTGGTACCAAAGCGCTGGAAGGGGAAAATCGCCGAGTAGTACAGCACACAAAGCAGAGCGATAATCCAGAATAGTTTGCTCTTCAAAAGATTGCTCACATCGCTAACCTTGAATTCATCTTCGCCGCCTTCCGATTTCTTATCCGCACCGGTCTGCTTGTCCAGCTTGGTGTCCATGAATGTGAATACGGTGTAATTAATAAGACCTATAAACAGAAGAGCGGTGCAGAACGCTACCGGAGGAACCACCGATGGATCATTCGCGCCCCACCACTCCGAGAGACGGGGTGAGATAGAGAGCACGGCAAATACACCCAGACGGGCGATAGCCATTTCGATACCCATTGCGAGTGCCATTTCCTTTCCTTCAAACCATTTGGCTATAGCCTTGCTGACAGTGATACCTGCCATTTCACAGCCGCAGCCAAAAATCATAAAGCCGAATGCCGCGAGTTTGGCACTTCCAGGCATCGCTGTCCACCATGAACTTAGCCACTGATCAAGAGCTGAACCTGCAAACCAGCTGCTCACTGCATAGAGCTTAATGACCGCACCGATAACCATTACCGAAGCGGAGAGCACACCGGTGAAACGGATGCCCATTTTGTCGAGGATTATTCCCGCTACAATAAGGAATCCAAACACATTGAGCATATATTCAGCTCCCGCATAATTGC
>JAIDQW010000408.1 GCA_029062075.1 Paramuribaculum sp. | reverse complement strand
TATTATTTCTGTTCTTTGAGACCGATAGCCTGATTGGCTGTCATGATGATTGTTTTGTATATGTCTTCGGGGAAACATCCTCGGGAAAGGTCATTGACAGGAGCTGCGAGACCCTGAAGAACTGGGCCGACAGCCTGAACTCCGCCAAGGCGCTGAACAAGTTTGTAAGCAATGTTTCCAACTTCGAGTGATGGGAATACAATCACATTGGCTCTCCCGTTGAGCGGACTGTTTGGCGCTTTAGTGTGTGCTACACCGGGAACAATAGCTGCGTCAGCCTGAAGCTCCCCGTCAATAATGAGGTTTGGAGCCATGCTCTTTGCAATCTCAGTAGCCTCAATGACTTTAGTGACTCTCTCATGTTTCGCACTACCCTTGGTAGAGAATGAAAGTATAGCTACGCGAGGCTCAATTCCGGCGATATCACGTGCTGTCTGAGCCGCACTCACCGCAATCTGGGCAAGTTCTGCTGCAGTGGGATCAGGCACAACCGCACAGTCAGCGAATACAAGTATTCCATCTGTGCCGAAATTGAGTCCGGGCGGGAGCAACATGAGGAAAGCTCCTGACACTACATCAATACCGGGCTGTGTTTTTATTACCTGGAATGCTGCGCGAAGCACATTTCCGGTGGTGTTCTGGGCTCCGGCAACCTGTCCGTCAGCGTCTCCGGCTTTAACCATAAGGCAACCGAGATAAAGAGGATTAGCAGTGGTGAGACGTGCTTCCTCCATAGAAATGCCTTTCTTTTTGCGGAGTTCGAAGAACAGAGGAGCGTATTTGTCGATAACGGTTTCGTCAGCAGGATTAATGATTGTTGCATCCGGAATGTGTTCCAGCTTAAGCTCTTTAGCAAGAGCATATATATCTTTTGGGTCGCCTATAAGAATTATATCAGCGAGTTTTTCCGCTATGATGCGGTCTGCGGCAGACAAAGTTCTTGGTTCTGTGCCTTCCGGCAACACGATTCTCTGCGGTTGCGCCTTTGCGCGGGCAGACATCTTTTCAATAAGTTCCATTTGGGTATTCGATTTGTTAGTGTTTCTGCAAAATTAACGCGAAATCCTTGAAGTGCCTATCAAAACTGAAGATATTTTTTCAAGTTTCAAACTAATTTGTTGTTGTTAACGTTTAACAATAAAATAAGATTTTAACCAATTTACAAGTATTATGAACGATTCAAGAAAGAAAAGTCCCAAAAACATTTGGGTGGTTATAGGTGCTGTAGTGCTTATTATATTGTTAATCGCTTGGCTTACAGTAGCTATGTTTTCAGGTGATACAGATGTTAGTGCTCCCACAGTGGAATCAGTGGCAGGTGCCATAATGCCTCTTTTGCCATGATAATTTGTACAATAGAAACAGGCACTTGGATAGTGTGGGGTGTAATCGGTCTTATTGCCGGTTATATGTCGGGTCGGCTGTTGTCTGATCGGAGTATCCCTACTCTTGCGGCTGTAATAGTAGGTATCATCTCATCTCTTGCGGGTGGATACATATTTATACGTATTTTTGGTGAGAATGATTATGGACAAACAATATCGTTGTTTGGTTCGCTCGTAGTTGCAGCCTTGTTGCTATGGATTTTGTTCTCCTTATTCGGCAAAAAAGAAAGTTAGAAAGTCACTTACACATATATAAACTAAAAATAGCGGACCGCGTAATGCAGCCCGCTATTTTTTGACGTGAACACACGCCTTGTTTACTTTGATACCACGCGACGCTCTTTGATACGAGCTTTTTTGCCGGTAAGATTGCGGAGATAATAAAGCTTAGCGCGGCGAACTTTACCGTACTTGTTAACAGTGATAGAGTCAATGAAAGGTGACTCAATAGGGAAAATACGCTCAACACCGATGTTATCGCTCATTTTGCGGACAGTGAAGCGTTTTTTGTCTCCATCACCGGAAATGCGGATAACCACACCGCGGTACTGCTGGATACGTTCTTTGTTACCCTCTTTGATTCGGTATGCAACAGTTATGGTG
>JAIDQW010000407.1 GCA_029062075.1 Paramuribaculum sp. | reverse complement strand
ACCGAGATCTACAAAATGATATTCGTGGGCATCGTCATTTGTTTATAATAGCAGACCTGTATGCCCTTACCAAAGAGAAGCTGATGACTCTGGAAGGATTTGGCGAAAAGAGCGCAGACCGTATTCTACAGAGTTTGGAGCAGTCAAGAAATGTGCCGTTTGAAAGGGTGATATTCGCTCTGTCAATTCCTTATGTTGGTGAAACGGTTGCCAAAAAACTTGCCCGTGCATGCAAGAGCATGGAGCAGCTCAGAAACATGACTGTTGAAGAGCTTACCGCCATAGGAGATATTGGTCCCAGGATAGCTGAAAGCATCAGGGAGTACATGGATGCACCGGTAAATATTGAGATAATTGACCGTCTCGCTGAAGCTGGACTCAAAATGGAGATTGAGGAGGATGAAACCGGTGTGGCAAGTGACAAGCTTGGAGGACGCAGTTTTGTGATTAGCGGTGTGTTTGTGCATCACTCCCGCGATGAATACAAAGCTATGATTGAGGCTAATGGCGGTAAAAATGTAGGCTCTATATCCAAGAAAACCGATTTTGTGCTTGCAGGAGCCAATATGGGACCCGCAAAACTCGAAAAAGCAAATAAATTGGGCATACCTATAATTGATGAAGATACATTTTTGGGTATGATTAAATAAAAAAATATAATTTTGCAGCGAAAATCTAACAAATAAAATATGAAATCAGTAAAAATGATCATCGCCGCTCTCGTAGTGGTGTTTGGCTTAACAGCAGTGCCTGCTGAAGCACAGTTCCGTTTCGGTCCCAAAGTAGGTGTGAATATCAATAGGCTCAGTTTTGATAACAAAGCATTTAATTCTGACAACCGTGCGGGTTTCAATGCCGGTGTTATGACCGAGTTTACTGTTCCTGTAATTGGAATCGGTGTTGACCTTAGCGTTATGTATGTGCGTCGTAACGATAAATTTGAGACCGAAGGAGTCTGGCACAAAGACTATATAGACATACCCCTGAATCTCAAGTGGAAAATGAATATTCCGGTGGTAAATAATATTGTGAGACCGTTCATCACCACAGGTCCTGATTTCGCATTCCTCACAAGTAAAAGAAGTTTCAATAACTTCCGTAATAAAAAGTGCGATGTGGCATGGAATTTCGGTCTTGGTGTTGAGTTGTTCAAGCATCTTCAGGTTGCCGGTTCTTATGGTCTCGGTCTCAATAAATTCACAAGTACCGAAGATTATAAGGAAGGTAAAAACAAATACTGGACAGTAACAGCTGCTTACCTGTTCTAATTTCAAACCAACGAATTTTCAAGGTCCTGTCTTTCACGAGACAGGACTTTGTTGTAATTGATAATTTTGTTATCTTTGGGCAATTATTAAAAGATTACTGTTCAGGTGAAACCTATATATTGTTTTCTGATTGTCTGCTTTTCGGCATTGTCGCAGGTATCCGCTATGACTCCAGATGAGGCTAAGCAGGCTTTTGCGAGGGGAGAATACGCCGAGGCGGCTCCAATTCTAAAGTCAATCGCGGATAAAGCTCCAAAAAATACTTCGGCTAATACTATGGCCGGAATAGCTCTTGCTAAGTCCGGTCAAACCAAAGAGGCGAAGCATTACCTTGCGCGTGGTATAAACGAAGCCAAACTCACTCTTGCTGAAATTGCTTTTGATGACTACGATTTCAATGAGGCGGAGGAGTTAGTTGAAAAATATGTCACCGCTCAGAAAAAGGCGCGTAAGCCGGTGAGCGATGAAGCTGACAGA
>JAIDQW010000406.1 GCA_029062075.1 Paramuribaculum sp. | reverse complement strand
AAGTTGAATATTAAGTGATATAATTTTTATATTGTCTGCGACATCTGTCATAGCTTCGGTAATTTGGGTACAAACAGAGTTTGATGCTTCAAATTTTTCCTCAAAATCAGGAATGAATTCTGAAGACCCTACATTCTGCATTCTCTTTATGATTTCTCCGCAAGTGAGCGTGCTCACATCAAGTGCAGGTTGAACAGGGCATTCATCGGTATTATCCGAGGGTTTGAGATAACTTATCAGACCGGCTTCGTGAAGGTCCGGGATAATTTTGTTTACAAGGCTCATCGGTAATCCGTAATTCTTTGAAAGCTCAGTGGAGGTGAGTGGGGGCATATCCTGATGGAATCTTTTAGCAATAATTGCCATTACACCCATAATGACCTTCCGGTGATAGGAGAGTGATATGTTTTTAACATCAAGGTAGTAATTATAAAGACCCACATTCTGTAAAGCATAGCACAGCAGACATCCAATCAGAGTTATAAGCCATACAAGCTGGAGCCAGATGAGAAATAATGGGAGGAAAGAAAAGCTACCGTATATTGCGTTGTATCTGGTAACATACATTTGACCCGAAACAAAAAGCCACTGGAGTATCTGGAATGCTATAGCAACAACAAATCCAACAATAAATGCGTTTAAGAATTTAACGCGGGTGTTAGGAATAAGCATATATGCCCCGCAGAAAAAAAAGGCAGTAAAAATGAGACTGCCTAAGTCTAAAACCCAATCAATTGCCGGTCTCAGGAAATCAACGTGGATAAAATGTTGAAGTGTAGAGGACATGAGCAGAGTTAATCCCGCACTGCATATCATCAATACCGGCAGAACAAGCAATATGGAGATATAATCAGAAACCTTACGGATTATTGAGCGCCCCTGAACTTTCCAAATTGTATTAAATGATTCTTCAACACTCATCAAAAGACTAATCAAAGTCCAGAGTAAAAAAACTATTCCCACACCGACAAATACACCCTCAGATGCTTGATTGAGGTATGAATCCACAAATTTGAATGCTGCCGATAGGGCAACGTGCTGAGAAGGGAAATAAGAATAGAGCTGATTCTGTAGAAGATCCTGAAATCCAAACCCACGCCCTATGGCAAGTAAAAGAGCCAAAGCGGGTACTACGGCAAGAAGGGTACGGAATGTCATGGC
>JAIDQW010000405.1 GCA_029062075.1 Paramuribaculum sp. | reverse complement strand
ATTCTAAATTCTTTATAATATAAATGGGGTTGGAGCCGTCAATCAAAATATCCGCGTGAAAAATATTATCATTATCCACGCCTAAAAGATACGAATATCCAGGCACATCGGAGTGATAATATCCATTTCGGTTCGAATTATCTTTTCTCCACACAATTCCGTTACTTAAATCAATTAGCAGATTTTGTACCGGACTGTTTGTGGTTGCAATTATAAAACGGTTTCCTTTTATATTCATAGTATCCACTTCAACCACATTATGTGCAATGAGTGTGCGTTGTGGAGAATAAAGTTGATCATTAAACAATAGATACCTCTCTGGAAGTCTAATTCTTCGGAGAATATTGCCCTTGAAATTAGCCAGACGGGGCATCGTATTTGGATCATCAATCCCGTACACCCATCTACCATTAGCATCCAGACCATACCAAACGTGGTCAGGACCATATATTACATTTCCCCAAACATTGGTGTAATAATTCGTATCAGATGTAAGGAAGTATGAAATCCCGTCAGGACTGACCCAAAAGTAGTCTCCCTTGAATGAACGCCTGGCAATGGGCTGCAAGATACTTTTGTATTTGCATGGAAGATATTCAGCTCCATTTTTATCAATAATCCCGTACTTATTATTTTTCTTTATTTTCGCGTAATTATCATGGAAAGGGTAAATGGAGTCGTATTTTGCCTTAACGATAATTTTTCCAGTATTCTTATCCTCCAAGCCATATTTACCGTTTTTTTCAAAGATTCTCAAGTCTGCTGACAAAGCAGTCTTTACAGTTAATATGCAGACAAGTAATATCAGATATTTAATATTCATAAGAGCGGTATTGTTTTTTTGTTTCGTTGGGTGTGTCCACAATTCTATTTATCCAATTACCATTGCTGTCAATCGTATATTTCGAATACGATTCTTGATATTGGTTGCCTCCGAAATAATCCAAAGATTTACCAGAAAGAGAAGATGGGAAGCCCTGATTATTGTATGAAACATCGAAATATTCCAGACCTTTTTCATAGCCATCAAGATATATCTTCCCTTCATCAATATCATTTTGGAAGGCATCCTTATCAAGTGTAAACTTAACCGGTCTTCCATTTTCGAAATCAACATTAAAGATTCCGGGTAAGCCACATACTCTAACTTTGACAGGTGTCTGACCATTATATTGCAGAACCCAATCGAGTACTTTGCCATCAGAAGTGAATTCGTAATTGACTACACGTGTTGACATTTCATCTAAATCACCGTTCTCAATAGCCTTATTAATCACTTTATAATCAGTTGTATTGAACTGGGGATTATCTGCCAGAATATCCGTCTGGATCTCCCACTCATGTATTACTTTTACGGGTGTGGATAGTTGATAGAGCTTCTGTGTCTGTGTAGTCTGCGTGGAGGTTTCCTGACCTTGCGCTACATGAGTCTGACTGATTGTAAACAAAATGAGCGCAATAATTAACCTAATTTTCATAATTGATATGGTTGCCGCCGGACTCCCCTCATTGGCGTTTGGTTATAAAAGAGAAAGCGTGAGAGCCGTACTGTTTTGCTCGTTCTACCTATGGAGGCCCTGGTTTGCCTATCTTCGTAAACGAGCAAACATGCAGAAGCCTCACGCAGAATATGCTATATTCCCATAGGGGAGGGTATATAACAATCCATAGGGCATCTACCGTTTGCTACATTCTTGACGAAGATTGAAAATGTACCAGATTTCCATAGGTCAAGAAAGAGCGTCGAGTAAACGCGTTTCTTAATTCGATATGTAATGTTTGGCTCTCCTTAACAATTAACAAGCACCGGTAACCGAGGCTTCTGCAAGGAGATTACCTGGTGCGAAAATAATAATTATTTTCGGATAAGACAATATCACGATATCAAGATACTGATTTTGTTGCAAAGGTAATATGACTAAGCATAATGCTGTTGGTCCCTTCTGGTCCCTTTTGATGGTGGGGTAAGTGCCGGAAGGAATGTTGATGTAATTTTGCGGTCACATTTAGGCGTCGGGGTTCGCGATGCTAAGATGCGTTTATTTAATATTTAATTCTTAACTTTAAAAGACATGAGAATCAGTAAGATTACGTTTGCACTGCTTATTACACTGCTCATCACCGCCTGCGGTAAGAAGCAGGAGATGCCGGAGAGTCTCTCTCCGAAAACCACCACAATTGACGGTAATATGGGTGATTATTACGAAGTTGTGGAGGGCTCATACGATTTATCAAAGATTTCAAGCGAGTTTGTATTTGATGTGGAGTGTATCAAGAATGCTCCGGCGGTGACTTACACCAAGCTTGGCATCGGATATGAGATTTATAATGAGGATGGAAAAGTTTTGGATAGCAAGAATGCAACTTTAGAGGATCTCAATCCTATGTCCTCTTATGAGTTCCTCAATCTTAAGGAGGGTGAAATGGGTAAGATAAAAATATGGCTTGCCGGTTGGCCTGATAAACTCAAAGGTGCCAAGACTTTTAAGATTGTGATTAATACCCGCGCAGAAGAGGGTGTCAATGATATCTGCAACGATACGCCTGATGATGTAGCCACGGCTGCAAGTTCGTCATCCAACAACTGGGATAGTATATTGGATGAATATGAGAAATACTGCAATAAGCTGGCATCTCTGTCAAAGAAGGTTATGGCAGGCGATATGTCTGCGATGACAGAATATGCTTCGGCACTTGAGCAGGCACAGCGGTTATCCGACAAGTTGGAGAATGCGGAAGGCGAGATGACTGCCGCGCAGGTAGCTCGTCTTAATAAGATCGCTGCTAAGATGGCTCAGAGTATGATGTGATGATGAGAAGTTGTTATCTTATGTCATCATAGTTTCTTGTGAACTTCTATATAAGAAGGGACGTATCGGATGTGCGTCCCTTCTTTGTCTTTGCGAGTGTCTTTATTGGTGGGTGTTACGATATTTTATAAATTTGCTTGAAATTAGATGTGCGATCAACTATGGATGACGAGGTGCCGGTATCCTTGATTATTGAAGACGGACAATCCGATGAGTTCGGTTTGGAGGAACTTTGCCGCCATACGAAGAGGGTGTTGTGGCTCTCAGTCCGTGACGGTCGCCGGGTGGTGTATAAAGGTCTTCCGGAGAATTTGCGAAATCATGTGGAGGAAGTTGCGTCGTTGCGTAAGGAGTATTCCCTTGGTCTTCGTATAGATTGTGAGGGGGTTGTGCGGTTTTATAGCTTTGAGATGCATCCGCGGCTTGGTCCGATTATCGTCATGGAGTATGTGGATGGTTACACTCTTCATGATTACTTAAGAGAGCATCTGAGGGGTGGCGCTAATTTGCCGGCACTTGAAGATCGGTTGAAAATTTCGATTGATATAGCGGAGAGTCTGGCTGTGATGCACGGTTCCGGCATTTCGCATCGTGACCTGAAACCGGATAACATGCTTATCCGGAAGAGAGATTTGCATGCTAAGATAATTGATTTTGGACATGCCGATGCGGATGATTTTATGATATATAAAAAATCTGTCGGAACAAAGCAATATGGGTCGCCCGAGCAGCAGGTGCCCTCGCAGGGGGGTATGTCTGGTGATATTTATTCATTTGGCAAAATTCTGGAGGAATTACTTCCTGAGCGACGCTACAGAGCGATTATTGATGCTTGTATTTCAGCTGACGAATCCAAACGGCCGGATATAAAATGGGTCGGCAAACATCTTTCCAACTCAAGGGGCGGGAGATTACGATGGACATGGATTATTGCTACAGTGGCAGTGTTGTTGCTTGTCATCATTCTTTCTCTTTATTTTTCAGATGGCAAGAGCGATGCCACCGATGATAATGTGGTAAATGTTGAGAAATCTACGGATGTTGATAAAGACGAGATTACTCCTGATCCCGACGTGGTATCAGCAACAGAAGATGGCGATGTAAAGTCTCAATCGCCTTCAAAGGAAGTTGAAACTGCGGATGCTACAAAAAATCTCGCTCATCAGGACAAGGTAACTGCAATCGTGGATAAATATGCTCGAGAGGCTGATAGTATTAATAAACGCTACGGCAGGCTTTCCTATACCGAAAATATTGAGGAAAATCTACAGCTACGCATAAAACGCGGCAATGAACATTATGCATTATCGGATAAAATGGAGAAGGAGCTATCCGATTTAGGTATAGACAATTTAGCGCGCCGTGATGCATATTATCGGTTATGGACCCACATAGTGTTTGAGACCAATAGGATAGACGGTGTTGATGAAGTGAGAGCGAAGATTATGCAAGAGTATTAGCAGACTCTAATCTGAATCGGGAAGCATTTTCATGGAGTGGAGGTGATAGAATATGCCTTGGTCGGAACCGGCAATGTAAGAGAACGGTTTGTTTCCGCCTCTGTGCACGCGGAAGAATGCCGGAGCGTACCGGGTCAGTGAACTGCACTGCACTTTATCACCTATTCTTAGGCGTGAGTTTTCATTTTCTATAACCATGAAACTTTCATCACCTACATAGCGGAGCAATACCTTGCGGTTTGGTTGCCACAGGATAGTGATTTTTGTATCTACCGGTAGGGAGAGTGTTTCTATGTATTCCCCCTTATATTCCCTGGACTGTATGTTTGCCGGCCGGGAGCAATATTCCGAGATATCGTTGAAGCCTATGAGATTACATAAAGATTTTAGTGTGTAAGAACTTGGGGTGTACTGCTCGCCCTTGTCAGAGATATATCCCCATACACGTTTAAGGGTTGTGGGGCTGATATAACCATGCCCCTCATTCTGTAGCTTCTCGCTGAGATATATATAATCGGTGGGAGAGTCGAGAACACGAGATATATGTCTCTCTATATCCTTTTTCAGGCGAGCTAAATGTTCCTGATTTATCTTGTTCTTTTTCACAATTTGATTCACTAAGTCTTTTATTTGTAGATATAAAAGATGCGATTTTATCCTATCGCGAATTTACGAAATATCATTTACACCAACAATCTTGGTAAGTAGATCTGAGTGATTTTTGTTTTGCAATGAAGGAGCGAAGCCGAAGATACCTGACTTAAGAACAAGGCAAAAAAGCTCTTCGCCTTCTCCAGGATGAAGGTGATGACCGGAAGGAAATTATTCGAAAAGCTATTTTTATCCGTATTTAGGGGCACTTTTTCTCAGCGACATTCGTTCATCTGAGAGAACTCTCTCCTGTAGAGCGTGCCTATCTTGATACTATCAGGACCTTGAACACCAAAACTCAAAAGAAAATAAATACCAACCGTAAAGCTTAATCAAGCGGGAACGGTGGCGCGGAGAATCTCTCTTTTGCCACCGGGAGGACCCGGAAGCCGCTCGGTGATGAAACCGATCTCACCAAGCATCCGTCGTATAGCCCCTTTGGCGCAGTAGGTGGTGAGTATGCCGCCGGGATTCATGGCTTCATATAATTTCCGGAATATATCCTCCGCCCACATTTCGGGCTGTTTCTCCGGGGCGAAGGCATCGAAATAAACCACATCAAGCCCCTCCGGCAGGCTCATTGTGAGCAGATTATCCTCTATCTTGGTGAGCGTGAACCGGGAATTTATCCGGCTTGACTGCTGCCAGGGTACCACATTCACCGCGCTGAAAACTGTTTTCAAATTCTCGGGCAGTGCTTCGCCATAAAGTGCCGAGTCCTCTGCCGGAAGAGGATATAGCTCCACGGCAAAGTACTCTGTATCTACCGCATCTTCCAGTGCGGCATGAGCAGTTAGCGCGGCGTTGAGCCCGGTGCCGAATCCTACCTCAAAAACCCTCAGCTTGCGCCCGGAGCGCACAGCGGCTTGCCATCCGCTGTGAACATAAACATGCCGGCTCTCGGCTATAGCTCCTTTCACCGAGTGGTAGTGCTCGTCAAGGTCCTCGCGATAGAAGGTAGGCGAGCCGTCCGCAGTAGTTTCAATAATCACCTTCATAGCATTGATTTACAGCGGGAGCAGATTGTCATTCTTGATTTCGCCCAGCACAAATGAGCTGTTAAGCGACCCGATGCAGTCTATCTCACCGAGGATACGAAGCAGAAATTTCTGATAAGCTTTCATGTCCCGGGTATAAATCTTCATCAGAAAATCGTAGTCACCAGAAATATTGTAACATTCGGCTATCTCAGGAATATTTTTCACAGCCTCCATTATGCGTGTGGCATTTTGAAATGAGTGCTGCTTCATTTTCAAATAGCAGAAAGCAACAAACCCGCAGTCGAGTTTGTCAGCGTCAAGCACCGCCGCATACTTTCGTATATAGCCCTCTCTTTCAAGGCGTTTTACCCTCTCGAATGTAGGAGTTGGCGATAGATGAATAGCTGCGGCAAGCTCCTTGTTTGTCAGCCGCCCGTTTTTCTGAAGTTCTCCAAGTATAGCTAAGTCTGTTTTGTCAAGTCGCTCTGTCATATTATATGTATATTATCAGAATAATATTCTATCAAATACTGAACAGAAACGCTCTTCTCAGCCTATTATTCTGAATATTGCTACAAATATAGATTTTTATTCCATAATTCATATTCTTATTGGATAAAATTTTTAACGAAATTAATTTTGCAGCAACAATACAATCAAAAACAAATTAAACTCAAATATCATGGCTAATAAAGATTTACACTTCGAGACACTCCAGCTTCATGTCGGTCAGGAACAGCCGGATCCCGCTACTGATGCCCGCGCAGTACCTATTTATCAGACAACGTCATACGTGTTCCGCGACTCTCAGCATGCGGCTGACCGTTTCGCGCTCCGTGATGCCGGAAATATCTACGGACGACTCACCAACTCCACTCAGGAGGTTCTTGAAAAGCGAGTTGCCGCACTGGAGGGTGGAGTCGCTGCTCTGGCTGTAGCCAGCGGAGCCGCAGCCGTGACTTATGCCCTGCAGAATATAGCCCAGACAGGCGACCACATAGTGGCGGCAGACAACCTTTACGGCGGCTCAACCAACCTCATCAGCCACACCTTGTCAACCCAGGGAATTGAGAGCACTTTTGTTGACGTAAGCGACTTTGAAGCAGTTGAAAAAGCCATCAGACCCAACACCAAACTGCTCTTTGTAGAGACCTTCGGCAACCCTAACTGCGATGTCACCGACCTGCGCGCGCTTGCCGACATAGCACACAAACATAATATCCCGCTTATAGTAGATAACACTTTCGGCACCCCCTTCCTTGCGCGCCCGATAGAGCAGGGAGCGGACATCGTTGTTCATTCCGCCACCAAATTCTTAGGAGGACACGGCACATCGCTCGGCGGTATCATTGTTGACGGCGGAACATTCCCCTGGTCCAAGTATCCAGACAAATTCCCTACCCTCGCCAAGCCGGACCCGAGCTATCATGGAGCGGTGTTTGCCGACGTTGCCGGCGACGCTGCATTCGTAACCCGCATCCGCGCGGTCATTCTCCGCGACACCGGCGCCGCCATCTCCCCTTTCAATGCGTTCATTATTCTCCAAGGTGTGGAAACCCTTTCACTGCGCGTAGAGCGCCATGTTGAGAACGCTCTGAAGGTGGTTGAATTCCTGTCCAGACACCCCAAGGTGTCAAAGGTAAATCACCCCTCGCTGCCAGACCATAAGGATCACGCGCTTTATAACAAACTATATCCGGGCGGTGCAGGCTCAATCTTCACATTCGAGGTAAAAGGTGATGAGAAAGACACCTGGAAATTCATTGACTCCCTGAACATTTTCTCACTCCTTGCAAATGTGGCGGATGTGAAATCACTTGTGATTCACCCCTACACCACAACCCACTCCCAGCTTGAACCGGAAGAACTTGAGCGTCAGCGCATCACACCCACCACAGTGCGCCTCAGCATCGGCACCGAGCATATCGACGACATCATCGCCGACCTCTCCCAAGCCCTCGACAAAGTCTGAGCAAGCACTGACGCTTGCTCATAAAATCAGGGATATGAGGCGGAATCTCGCCCGCTACGTGGACACACTCTGCCAGTACCTATCCATGCTATCTCAAGAGAAGGTATAAATTATCTTGTCAGGCAAGTATAGTTAGCTCCATTTCTCACCAACATTGAATCCTGCGTAAGAAATTCTATCTTGCCAAGATTTATAAGCTTTCTATTGCCGGCGGTATATAGGGTTGACAACTCATCAAAAACCGCCGTACAGAAATCTGCACTCATACTATCCTTTAATTCATCAGTTAAAGCAGACGAGAAATCTGTTACATGTAAGCTAAAACTTGAAGAATCGGTTCTGATTTCCGTTTGTTCTAAAACAAGCATCAGCGAATCGTTTCTGGTGTACCATTTTCCTGATGTTTTGATTCTTGCATCCACAGCCATACCCCACCGGCTACTGAAAGCGGAATAGCGCAAGCTATCTATCATTACCAATGTGGAATCCGGAGACAGATTAATGATCTCCGTGCCATTTATATTTCGTGAATCAATCTTGCAGCTCCAGCGTCCGTACAGATCATATTTGCCGGCGGGGTTACTATCGCAGGCCGAAAATGCCATATAAATAAAAAAGGTAATGACGGTTAATCGAGATATTAAATTCATTTCTTTCCGGTATTCAGTTTTATCAATTCAATTATATCTCTCATCTTTTTACTATAGTCCGCCCACTCTTTACTATTATAGCCGAACATTACGTCATAATACATCTTCTGATCTTCTAAGTTCAGAATTAATGTGTACGGGTTAGTTGAATCGAATATATTGCAAAATTCTTCAAACGACATCATCAAACGAAGCCGGTATTTCATTTTGGAACCAACTGAATTGACATAGATAATTTCCGGAACAGACGATATTGCTACGGTACCGTCCATTAT
>JAIDQW010000404.1 GCA_029062075.1 Paramuribaculum sp. | reverse complement strand
ATAATGGATATCATTGCCCATCCGCCACCAAAAGTAAATGCTCCTATTTTGAAGAAAGTTATAAAGAGCTTAAAAAAAATATTATTCATTTTTAAAGATGATGGAATTTCACGCAAAGTTAAGAATATTCTTTTATTGTATCGGAATTACTATCTTTGCAAACAATTATATCCGGAAGTTTGAAATCACTCGCAAACAGTTTCACCAAAATTTGCCCGATGTCTGCCCGCATCGCGGCTGTCATCTGCGTTGTTCTGTTCTTATGGAGCTGCAGCTCGGTAAAGCATGTCCCTTCCGGAAAATATCTACTTGAGGATGTGAAGATTAACATATCTGACAGCGCAGGCACCGTTGAATCATCTGAACTTATCAATTACCTGCGGCAAAGCCCAAACCATAAGGTCTTCGGATTTCTCAAACTGCAGCTTGCAACATATAATATGAGCGGCAGCGACACCACAAAATGGTATAACAGATGGGTAAGACGTCTGGGGCAGCCACCTGTGATATATGACTCCGAACTTACCTCCGCATCCGCCAAGCAGCTGCGAATGGCAATGATTAACAGGGGATATATGGATGCTGAAGTGACTGTTGACACTATTGCGGAAACCACCAAGAAAAAAATGCATGTGGCATACAATATCATGCCCGGGAGCCCAAGAGTAATCTCCTCTATCACTTATGACATTAATGATTCAGTGATAGCTCCTCTTGTGCTTGCTGATTCGGCTCTTTTCACGCTTGCTCCGGGAGATATATTTGATAGAAACCGTCTTGACAATGAGCGCAGTATGATTGCCGGCAGACTAAGGAACAAAGGATATTACTCATTCTCCAAAGAATACATAACTTTCTTCGCTGATACTGCCGAAAATTCCATGGATGTTGAGCTAACCATGAGTATTCGTCCTCCAAGAAATGCAGATACTCAGATAGTGGATACAACCCTGATTCATCCCGTTTACAAAATAGGAAGGGTTATTTTCATCACCGATGCCGGAAACTCTTCTGATATTCGCGATTCGGTCGCTTATCGTAATATTGAGGTTATTTACGGGGCTGACAGATATATCAAGCCAAAAGTGCTCGAAGAAAAATGCTTTATCACACCCGGCACATTATACAAAGCGTCTGAAGTTGACCGAACCTATGAAGCACTGTCACAATTAGGAATACTCAGAACCATTAATATTGAGATGATTCCGGTGCTGAACAGCGATAGTTGCGCTGTGCTTGATGCTTATATTCTGCTTACAAGAAATAAAAAACAGGGTATTTCTCTTGAACTCGAAGGCACGAACTCCGAAGGAGACCTTGGATTCGGTGTGGGAGTTTCCTATACTCACCGCAATCTCGGTAAACGATCTGAACTTCTAAACACCAAATTCAGAATTAATTACGAAAGCTTGTCTGGCAACCTTTCAGGACTTATAAACAACAGATACACAGAGTACGCGGCAGAAACCGGTATCACTTTCCCAAAATTTCTATTTCCCTTCCTGTCACGGAGCTACAAGCAGCGGGTCAAAGCCGTTACGGAGTTAGCTGTGTCATTCAATTACCAGGAACGCCCGGAATATACAAGAATTATTGCCGGAGCCGCATGGAAGTATAAATGGACAGCACGCTCCAACAGAGAACGGCGCACTTTTGATCTCCTTGATATAAACTATGTATATCTGCCGGAAAGCACAATCGATTTCATTAATCAGATTGCCCCGACAAACCCGCTACTAAGATATAGCTACGAGGATCATTTTATTATGAGGAGCGGATATACATTTTACCGTACGAATCGCCGTATAATTTCTGCAACAGACAAGCGTACTGTTTCTCAACCTTTCATCTACACTCTGAGGATTAATGGTGAAGTTGCCGGCAATCTTCTTTACGCTATCTCCTCGCTGTCTGGTCAGAAGCGTAGAGACGGAGTTTACAAATTATTCGGAATCCAATACTCACAATACGCCAAAGCGGAAATCGATTACTCACTTACCAAAAATCTCGCTTACCGCCATGCACTTGCTTTCCGGGTCGGATTCGGCATCGGTGTACCTTATGGCAACTCCCGGGTTCTTCCTTTTGAAAAAAGGTTTTACGCCGGTGGAGCAAACGGTGTGAGAGGATGGGGGG
>JAIDQW010000403.1 GCA_029062075.1 Paramuribaculum sp. | reverse complement strand
GCTTGAAGCTGAGCGTTTGGAACGTTAGGAACGAGGTTTCTCATCTCGCAATTGCCAAGAGTAGCGTTCTCAGAGCTTTTATATGTTGCAAGAATTATCTCATTTGAATAAGGTGAATTCTGGTTGAACATATCCCCGTAGTTGGGATCGAGAGCCACTCCGGTGATTGCATCAACAGCGTCAATAGCTTCCTGATAGAGGCTCTTGCCGTTCTGAAGGCTTGCCGCATCATTAGAATATGCAGCGGCTGTAAGGCAAACCTCAGAGAGGAGTGCATATCCGTAGTTGCGGGTAGGTTCTCCGGGAAGTGCAGATACAGGCAGATCCTTCACTGCATCGCGTAGGTCTTTGAGTACCAGTGAGTATGTTTCCTCAATGCTCTTGGTAAGGGGAAGATCAAAGTTTGAATCCTCGCTGAGCACTTCGTCAACCCAGATGAATTTACCGAATTTACGGGCAAGGTCGTAGTAGCACATTGCGCGGAGCAATTTACCGATAGCAACGTACTCTTTCTGCTGACCGTCTGTGAGAGCAGCATTGCCTTCGCAATTCTCGATGATCATATTGCAGTTACGGATAAATGCGAAGCGGTCATTCAAACCACCTACAACATATGCGCTGGTTGGACTTCTTTGACCAGTATTGTAGCCAGATGCGAGGGAACTCCATGAATATGCCATATTGTTAGTGAAGTAGCAGTCCCATGTTGTTGGGGTCTGGTACCAGGCCATAGCCGTGCCATAGCGGCCGCGCACAAATGCCTGGATATTTGCCTCACTACCCCAAACGAGGTCCGGGCTGTAAGATTCTGCAGGCTCGGTTTCGAGGAAATCCGCGCAACTCTGAGTTGCCATTGCGAAACCAAGTGCAATAGGAATTAGATATTTAGCTTTCATATTAATATTTCCTTGTTTTGTTTAGAAACCGAGATTAACGCTCAGAGTATAGATTCTTCCGATAGGATAGTTGCCACCTGAAGCAGTATAGTCAGAAGCTTCCGGGTCAAGACCCCATTTCTTAGCAGGGCTGAATGTAAGGAGGTTGTAGCCGGATAGGCTTACGTTACACTTCTTAAGCCAGGTAGCTTTCTTGAGCAGTTTGTGCTTGAAGTCGTAGCCGATTGTGAGGTTCTTAAGACGGATGTAACGGGCTTGTACGAGCCAGAAGTCTGAGCCTCTGAAGTTGTTGCCGAAGTCGGCATAGTGTGGACGCGGGTAGAGGGCATCGGTATTAGATGGATTCCAGATATCTGTCTGGAATTCATAGATAACCGGACCGGGATAACCGGTACATCCATTACCTCTGAGGCCCTGACCGAGCAACATATTGCAGTTTGTAGCACCTTGCCAGAGCATGTTGAAGTAAAGACCTTTCCACTGACCAGATGCGGTGATGCCGTAGTTGCCGAGGGGAGTACGGTCTTTGCCAAGGCGCAGTTTATCGCTATCGTCAATCTTACCGTCACCGTTGAAGTCATAATATTTGATATCACCTGCCATCAGGGCACCGAGGCTGCCATTGAACACAGGGGAGTTCAAGATCTCCTCAGCACTTGTGAAGTATCCAAGGTTTTTCCAAAGAAGGTCATAGTAGTCTGCAACCTGTGTTCCTCTCTGATAAGGATTCTTGAGAGTTGTTTCAGCTTCGTTGGGGTTGATGTTCCAGCGAGTATCAAAGTAAGTGAAGTTACCACCAACCTGATAAGTGAAGTCACCTACGCGACCGTTGTACTGGAGTGTGAAGTCAAGACCGCGACGACGGAGTTCACCGTCAGACTTGACTGTAGGAAGTGCAAGACCGAGAGGTGCGGTGTAGCCTACGTTTGAGGGGGAAGCGAGGTAACCCTTCGTGCTCTTGTAGAAGTAGTCAACAGAACCGGAGAAGGCATTATTGAACATACCGAAATCAAAGCCGATGTTGAAGTCTCGCTGAGTGTACCAGGAGATATCGGGGCTTGGGAGAGCACCTTCGCTGAATGTGGGATAGAATGTATCACCGAGAACTATACCGCGCTGCGAAAGTGAGTAAGATGAAAGGTATGCGTAGCGACCAACACCGCTATCCTGACCGATTTCACCTAAAGAACCACGGATTTTGAACATATTCCAGACGGCTGACATTTGGCTTTCTTTCCAGAATGATTCGTCAGACACGTTCCAGCCGAGTGAACCGGAGAAGAATGTTCCCCAACGTTTTTTAGACGGGAATTTGTCTGAACCGTCGTGACGGAGAGCAAACTCAGCAATGTAGCGGGAATCGAAGTCATAGTGAGCACGGGCGATAACAGAAGCTGTACGCCACTGAGCACCGTTTGCACCACCATTAGTAAGACCTTCGGTTGGACCTGCAGCAAGCTGATCCACATCAATGATATAACCTTTACGGTATGCGCTGAGGTTGTCGTAGTCTGAACCTGTTGCCTCCACACCGAGTGTAAGATCGATATTGTTTACACCGAAAGAGCGATTGTAGTTGGCAAGAAGCTGAGTGTTGTAGTAGCTGTAGAAGTTGGTAGATTTGGTGAGTGAGGGCTTATCAATGACTCCCGGAACACCCTCCCAGTCATATCGGGGAGCTTCTTTGTTCCAAATTTTCTGACGCTGGTTAAGGAACGAGTAGCTTGCTCTACCTATGATAGAGAGTCCTTTAACCCAGGGCACTGACCAAGTTGCATCAATAGAACCGCGAACGTTAGCATCGTTCTGTTTGTTGTAACCGCCTTCGTCAGAAATGTAGCGAAGGGGGTTTTCTACAGTACCGCCGTAAGGCTGACCGAGGGGGTTTTTACCAGCCTGACCCGGCCATTTGTCCTGAATGTGAATGAACACAGTTCCATAGCCGGCTATAGGCTGATTGAACTGAGAGATATATGCTTCAAGACCGGTGTTCAACTGAAGACCGATTTCCTTGAGGTCAATCGTGATGTTTGTACGAGCATTGTAGCGCTTGTAGGTGAGGTTGTCTGAACGATAGAGTGAGTTCTGGTCAAACAGACTGAGAGCGGTATAAGCCTTAACTCGTTCGGTACCACCTGTGATTGTGAGCTGGTGGCGCTGTTCGGGAGCGCGTCTGTGAAGTACCTCTCTCTGCCAGTTGGTGTTAGCATAGTTTTCAGGGTCCTGACCGTTTTTGTAGAGCTCCATTGCTGCATCAGAAAGGGTTGCAGGGTATGGCTCTCCGTCATATTCGTATCCGAGACGCCAGTAGGTGGCGGCATCGAAAGAGTTGAGCTTTTTGGGGAGCTCGGTAGGACTGCTGAGGCTGTAGTCGAAGTTGTAGTTAACACTTATTTTGCCTGCCTGTCCGCGTTTTGTTGTAACGATAATGATACCGTCACCTGCACGCTGACCGTAGATAGCTGTACCGGCAGCATCCTTAAGCACTGAGATAGACTCGATGTCTGATGCGTTTAGGTTCTGGAACTCACGCTGCTCGCTCACGATGTTGTCAATAACGTAAAGCGGTGTTCCACCACCACGGATTGATACGTTTGCACCGGCATTAAGACCACCACCGTTCTGAGTCACGATAAGACCGGCTGCACGTCCGGCAAGTGACTGGGTCAGGTTTGACACCGGGGCTGCTTCGATTTCAGAAGCTTTGATGACAGACACAGAGGTAGTTGTCTTGTGTCTGGTTGTTGTGCCGTAACCCACAACCACAACCTCGTCAAGATCAAGAGAAGCCTCTTCAAGACTAATTTTGAGATTATCACCTGTGATGGCGACCTCTTTTGTCTGCATGCCTACGAATGACACAACGAGAGTCTTTTCGTTGTCAGGTACATTTAGGGTGAACTCACCGTCGATATTTGTGGAGGTGCCGACAGTGGGATTACCCTTACACTTTACTGAAGCTCCGACAACGGGCTCATCAGTAGCCGCTTCGAGGACAATGCCGCGAACAGTGCGCGCCATTGATACTCCTGCCATGAGCGACAAACATGTCAAAAACAATAACAGTTTCCGTTTCA
>JAIDQW010000402.1 GCA_029062075.1 Paramuribaculum sp. | reverse complement strand
GCAGTGTCGGTGTTCAGCTTGTCGTTCCAGCTTTTGTTGTTGTTTCGAAAAATTTCCGTTCCGGGTGATAGGGAGACCGGATTAGCAGGGAATACCTTCTGCCCTTCCGCCTTATTGACTCTGAATCCGCAGAATTTTCCGGTTTTGTCAAAATATCCGAGCCCATCTCCATTATTCAAGGTCTCTTTTGTGTTGATAATGAGAAAGTTTGTCGAAGCTGATCGCACGGTGCCTATTTTCTCGCCAATCCATTTTGGTGAATCAAACGATGCGATTTTCATCTTTGGTTGAGGTGAGTGGGTGAAATATCCGGTGAAACCGCGATTGAAACTTTTATTGAGGTCGGGGATGAAAGTACAGTGCGATTTGCCTGAACTTGAACGGGTGTATAGGTCCGGGTTTGCTTCAATGATGGTGTCTATGGCTTCGCGATAAGCGGATACAACATTTTTTACATAGTTAATATCTTTTAGCCTCCCTTCGATTTTGAACGATGTTACTCCAGCCGCGAGTAACTTTTCAAGATCAGCAATGCGATTTAGGTCTTTCAGGGAGAGCAGATGTCGGTTTTTGATCAGTTCCTTACCGTCTTTGTCGAGCAGAGTATAAGGGAGACGGCATAACTGAGCGCATTCTCCTCGGTTTGCGCTTCTACCTGCGGCTGCAAGGCTTGCGTAGCAGGCTCCGCTGTAACTCACGCAAAGCGCTCCGTGGACAAAGACCTCAACAGGCACATTTACCGCAGCGCATATTCGTGCCGTCTCTTCTATGGTCAGTTCTCTTGCCGGAACTATCTGGCTGAATCCTGCAGCTTCAAGAAATGCGGCTTTTTCCGGTGTGCGCGTGTCGCACTGAGTACTTGCATGCAAGGCAATTGGTGGAATGTTCATTTTCAAGACAGCCATATCCTGAACAATGATAGCATCAACACCGATACGATAAAGCTGATGAATCATTGCTTCAACAGCTTTCAGTTCGTGTTCATAAATAATAGTGTTGACAGTCACATAAACACGTGCACCGAAAAGATGGGCATAGCGTACAACCGATTCGATGTCAGCAATTGAATTTGCAGCAGCAGCTCTTGCCCCGTTTGTTGGTGCTCCGATGTAAACGGCATCGGCTCCATGCTTTATAGCTTCAATGGCAGTCTCGGCATTTTTTGCAGGTGCGAGAAGTTCTATCGGTCGTGGATTTATCATTGCGGTCAAAATATTTGAATGTCTCTATAAAAAGTTCGCGCGGTGATGTCATCCGACATTCCGCGCGCAAGGTTTTTGTAGTATACTCTAATTACTATTATGCAAAAATGTTTTTTCCGATTGGAGGTATAGATCCTATATTTTATTACCTAAGCGAGTGCTTGGTTTTGTTTTCTGATGCAAAGATAGAACGAAATTGTTACACTTGAATGGCAATCGTGTTACAATGATATGACACAACTGTGCGATAGTATATTTTTAACAATTATTAGCTATGATTTGTCCACTTCTCCAATGTGAACAGAAATTCCAGACCGCCTTCATTTCGGTTGTGAACTGAAATGGTTCCACCGAGTGCTTCGATTGTATTCTTTACGATAGGGAGTCCGAGTCCTGTGCCTCCGCTCTTTCTTGACCGTCCGGCATCGACACGATAGAAGCGTTCGAATAGATGGGGTAGGTGTTCTGCATCCACACCCACACCATTATCATAGAAACTGAAGGTGTAATGTTTTTCCGATTCCACCACGAGCTTGATGCCCATCTCGGTGCCGTGTGAATACTGTGCGGCATTTTTAATAAGGTTGGAAATGAGACCCGAGAGTAAATTGGTGTTACCTTTAACATAACAGTTTAGCGGAATGTCGTAATTAAACTTCATGTTACCGGCAATACCGGTAATGCGCAGGTCATGCTCTATTGTGAAAACAAGGTCGTGGAAGTTAACCTCCGAAACCGGTATATTTTTAGCACCATCCTCAAGTAGGGTAATAGCACCTACATCGGTGAGCAGGTTGCACAGACGCTCCACATTTTCGTATGCTCTGTTAAGGAAGTGGTTCTTTGTTGCCTCGTCCATGTCAGGGCTGGTGCGGATGGTTTCGAGATAACCTCTGATAACACCTACAGGAGTTTTAAGCTCGTGATTAATATTATTTGTGAGTTGTTTCTTGACTCTTGCTTTCTCTTCAATGGCGTTAATGGCAACAGTGTGTTCTTTCTCGCTTTTGATTACCGCAGCGTCTTTTTCCTGATATATCTTGATTATCTCTCTGGAAATGTCACCGAGCTCATCGTGCGGGAATTTACTAACATCATAGTCAACCTTTCCATCAGCTGCATTCTGTGCGAAGTCGCGGAGTAGTGTTACGTTTCTTGTGAGTAACTTGGTTGAGACATAGCTTATTATTGAAGCAACTACCAATAATATTATTAGTGGCCAGAATGATTTCTTGCCGAAGATATCCTTAAAGGGTACGTTGAACGGCACTGTTGCGTGCACAAAATATTTTCCGTCCTCGCTACGCTTGATAATAGAAAGATTGAGCTCCTCGTCAGCTTTTGTAACTGCTTCACCTCGGCCTGTTTGTGCAGCCTGCTTATACTCCGGCAACGGAGCGGCATCAGAAAAATCCTGCAAAATAGATGTTCCTATATTATATAGGAGTTTGTTTGTCTGACTGTCATAAACAAAAACTTTCACCTCGCTGAATTGGGATGATTCGAAGTAGCGTGAGGTGAAGTTGGCGAATCTCATAACATCTTCATCGTCCTGACATGCTACGAGAATTCGGTCACAAATAAACTCAAGGTGACTGCGATAAATAGCGGTTCTTGCTTCAAGTTCTCTGTTGTAGAAGTAAACAAAGAATAGTATCACCGCAGTCCAGGTCAGACCGAGTACCGGCAAAAGCTGACGCCACTGATAACTAAACCGTCTCTTTGAAGCCATATCCGAATCCTAATCGAGTTACAATATTATTGCCGTAATTGCCGATTTTTTTACGCAGTCGTGCAATGTTGGTGTCGATAGTGCGGTTTGTAACCACAACATCGTTAGTCCAAACTACTTTGATTATTTCCTCTCTGGAATAGATTTTGTTTCTGTGTGTGAGCAAGAAAAGCAATATGTCAAACTCTGTTTTGGTAAGATTGACAACATCACCGTTTAAGTAACACAGTTTTTCATTGCGGTCAATGCGAAGATTCTCGAAAGTGACATCCGGCTCGTACTCTGCATTAGAGTCCTGGGCGGTTTTTGTTCGCTTTGGGTTGCTACGTCTAAGCACTGCTCTTACTCTAGCAAGTACTTCTGAGATAACAAACGGTTTGGTAATATAATCATCGGCACCGATGTCGAGTCCCATCACTGTGTCATCCTCACCGGACAGTGCTGAGCAGAAAATGAATGGAATGTGTTCTATTGCAGAGTTGGTGCGGACTCTATTGGCAAAATCAAATCCGCTGAGCCTCTCCATCATGATATCAACAATCATCAGGGAGTACTCCGAAAGGTCAAGTGAGAGTGCCTCTTCGGCACTGAAGCAACAATCAACTTCATAGCCTTCTTTTTCAAGATTGAATCTAAGAATCTCGCAGAGAGATTCCTCATCATCAATCACCAGTATTTTTGTTCTCATGCTCGTGAGGTAGGTGCTAAATAATGTTAATAAATTTAGTTGAAGTTCAGCTTCTTCGCAAAACGGCTCTAACCCTCGCGAGTACCTGAGATATAACAAACGGTTTAGTAATGTAATCGTCAGCTCCGTTTTCCAGTCCGTGAACTGTGTTGTCCTCATCAGACAGAGCTGAGCAGAAAATGAATGGTATTTCCGCTGTTTCCGGATTTTCCCTCACTCTTTCTGCAAAGTCAAACCCACTGAGGTTTTCCATCATAATATCCACAATCATAAGGTTATATTGGGTGAGGTCACGTGTAAGTGCCTCTTCAGCGCTATAGCAACAATCCACATCGTATCCGGCCTTTGTGAGATTGAATTTGAGAATTTCGCACAGTGCTTCTTCGTCGTCAATAACCAGAATTTTTGTACTCATCAGGTTCAGTAGGTGAAATTTTAATTAGAATAGGTGCAAAGTTACAATAGAGTACAGATTAATTTAGTTAAACTACGTTAATCCAGAGCTATGGGTGAACCATCCATCATGCAGAATGTTGTAAGTGTATAATTACTATATTTGCACTGTGTTTTTTCATGGTATTAGATTTAAGGTTAAAAACAAACGGATTGTCGAGATGACAATCCGTTTGTTTTTTATGTGGAATCGAATCCACTATATATAATATAATAAGGTGTATTTCTTACTTCGCTGTTAGGGTTGAATAGTCAGAAGAATATCTGAACATCTGTGGAAGATAATCCTCGGTATATGTTACTGTGATATCAGTTATATTACCATTGCTGTCGGTTACAGGTGTGTAAACGGGGTTTACAAATCCGCGGTAAGGAGCTATTGTCAAAGTAGAGTATCTGTCAAGTACCTCTTTGTGCAACTCCGGATCAACTTTAACAGCGTATGTTTCCACCAGTTTGCAGCCTGCGTCATAGTCGCCTTCACTCTTGATTCGCTGAATTTCGGCAAGCAGTTCTCCGAAGAGGTTGCGCAATCCTTCGTAATCCTTGATGTTGACATAGGTTTTGCCATCAATTTTGTCAAGACTTACAATATTGTTAGCCTTGCCTTTTTCGAGCACCCATTCAGAAATGAGTTTTCTATTGCGCATGTGAGCTTCTTCAACATCCTTGCCCGGTTCAATTCTCATTAACTGGGTCATAAGACCGTTCAGAAGATACTTATAGTACTGAGGCTTGTAAGCATCGGGGTTGTCAATAAGTCCGAGTTCAACGAGTTTCGGGTCGGCGAGGTAGTAGAGTGCAAATAGGTCGGCGCGGGTTTCTTCGAGTGTTGAGCCGTGAGCTTTAAGTGCATCGGGGTCAACTCCGGGAAGAAGTTTCCCTGATGCGTGTCCAAGGCATTCATGAAGGTCAGTGTGAAGGTTGTCTGTGATGAAGAGATATTTGTCCATCATTTCACGCATGGCGGGGTCGTTTACAAATTCCTCGTTGAAGCCGTTGCCGTGTGATGCTTCATCATAAGCCTGAGTGATATTTTCTATAGTCACACTTTTAGAGCCGTGAGTCGCTCTTATCCAGTTTGAGTTAGGCAGATTGATGCCTATAGGGGTTGCGGGATATGAATCGCCGGCAAGAATTGCAGCGTTGATAACCTTTGCTGTAACTCCTTTAACCTCATCTTTTCTAAATCTTGGGTCAACAGGTGAGTGAGCCTCAAACCAATCAGCATTTGAACTGATTACTTCTGTGCGATGTGAGGCATCAAGGTTCTTGAAGTTGACAATAGATTCCCATGCGCCGGTCATGCCCAGAGGATCATCATAGCTCTCAATAAATCCATTGATAAAGTCAACACGTGAATTGGTGTCACCGGTCCATAGTATTGAGTACTCATCAAAATCTTTGAGGTCTCCGGTAGTATAGAATTTTATGAGAGAATTAATGACATCTTTCTGTGTCTGATTCTCCGCAAATTCAGCAGCTTTTGTCAGGTTCGCTACAATTTTTTCAATAGCCGGAGAATAAACCCCGCCAATTTTGTAAGTCTGCTCAACAATTTTACCGTTTGAATCCTTGACCACTCTTGTGTTGAGACCGTGCATCACCGGAGTAGTGTCTGTGGTGTCTTTACGTGAAGCATAATAAGCCTCGACTTCAGCCTGGGTAACACCTTCGTAGAGGTTATTAGCGGATGTGAGAATCAAATCCTCACCTTCTGCCTGATTGACCTTTTTTGCCATGAAACCCGGGTCAAACACTATTTTTGACAGAATTTCAATGTCGGCTGGTTTCTTTTCGGTGGGGAGTGCCGCTACTTGAGAGTCAAAGAACGAGCGTGAAAATTCAGGAGTGAACTTATCCATTGAATAATGATGGTGCACGCCATTGCCAAATTCCACCTGTTTCAGATATTTTTCAAATGCCTTGAAGTCTGCGTTGCTTTTGTCACCGGAATAATTTTTGTAGATATTTTCAAGCAGTGAGCGCAGTTGGAGATTATACTTGTTGTTCTGATCCCAAAGAATATCTCTGCCGCTCAGAGCAGCTTCAGTCAGGTAATAGATGAGTTTTTTCTGTTGCAGCGGAAGCTCTTCAAATCCGGGTACCTGATAGCGGAGTACCTCGATATCGGCAAACCTGTCAACAACATAGTTGAAATCTTTTTTTTCTGTAGCCATTGCAGTTGTGGAAACGGCGATAGTCATTGCGGCAGTCGCCTTGATGAAAAATGAATTCATGATAAATATTCTTATTCTACATATAATATGAGACCTTTAAGGTATTCGCCTTCGGGATGGTAGATATTCACCGGATGGTCAGCCGGCTGAGTAAGCTGATGCAGAATCCGCACCTTTCTACCGGTTTGCGCGCAAGCCGAGAATACAGCGAGTCGGAATTGCTCGCGGGTAATAGCCTGAGAGCATGAGAAGGTGAAGATTATACCGCCGGACGCGATTTTTTCAAGAGCCTTGGCGTTGAGTCGCTGGTATCCTCTGAGTGCGTTTCTGATAGCCGAACGATGCTTGGCAAATGCCGGCGGATCGAGCACGATGAGGTCAAAATCGCCATTATTTATTGATGAGAGATATTTGAATGCATCTTCGGCAACTGCTTCATGACGCTTGTCTCCCGGAAAGTTGAGCTCAATATTAGCTTCGGTGAGGCGTATAGCTTTTTCGGAACTATCAACCGATACCACCTTCTGGGCATTGCCGCGCATAGCGTAAACAGAGAACCCTCCGGTGTAGCAGAACATATTCAGCACATTGCGACCGGTGCTGTAACGTTCAAGCAGCGAGCGATTGTCGCGCTGGTCAACAAAAAATCCGGTTTTCTGACCTCGTAGCCAATCCACTCTGAATTTCAAGCCGTTTTCTATGGCTATATCAGTGGTGAATCCTCCCTTGATGTACTGGTTCTGAGGGTCAAGGCTCGCTTTATATGGCAGTGTGGTCTCAGATTTATAGTAAACATTTTTAATTCTGCCGTCTGCAAGTGTTGTCAAAGCATCCGCAATGACGTTTCTTGCAAAGTGCATACCGGGAGAATGAGCCTGCATAACAGCTGTATCGCCATAAACATCCACAACAAGTCCGGGAAGAAAATCGCCTTCACCGTGCACAAGCCTGAAAGCGTTCTCAGGGTTGGCGGTTAGTCCGAGACCGGTGCGCAGAGTCCATGCGTTATGCAGACGGGTTGTGTAAAAATTTCCGTCAATATCTTCATCTGTAGAAGAGAGCATACGCACAGCTATACTGCCAATCTGGTAGTGACCCATGCCGAGAAGTTCACCGGTAGAAGAAAATACCTTGACAGTGTCACCTTCTTCCAGATCCTCAGGTAAATAGTCTATGGCACCTGAGAAAACCCATGGGTGAAAACGCTTGAGAGACTCCTCTTTACCACGTTTCAGTTTTATAATCTTGCTTATATGTGTCATTTTATTATTGCTCTGAATAAATCCATTCCGTTTGCATATACAAGCAGAAGTAGCAGGAAAGCCATGCCGGCATATTGCGCGTATTCCATAACCTTTTCACTCGGTTTGCGACGGGTTATAACCTCCCAGATAAGGAACATGACATGTCCACCGTCAAGTCCGGGAATAGGAATGATGTTCATAAATGCGAGGGCAACACTCAAAAATGCGGTAATCTGCCAGAAGCTGTACCAGTTCCATTTTTCGGGAAAGAGGTTACCGATCGCACCGAATCCACCGATGCTTTTAGCTCCATCTGAGGTGAATACATATTTCATGGAACCGACATAGTTGCTAAGGGTAGAGGTGCCAATTTTCCATCCTTGTGGCACAGATTCAAAAGGACCGTATTTCACAGACACGGTCTCAAAAATCTCGTTCGGAGCCATCAGCTGAAATCCGAGTTTACCCGTTTCGGAGGGGATTGCCTCAATCTTTACGGTTTCTCCGTTGCGCAGAAGTGTTATAGTGCTCTGTTTGCCCGCTTTGTCAAGCAGTGCCGGCACAAGTTCTGTGTAAGAAGGGGTAGGGGTGCTATCTACTGCAACTATTCTGTCACCTACTTTCATCCCCGCTTTGGCAGCCACGTCTCCCGGCTGTAGGCGTGCAATGAACACCGGCACGCGGTAAGCCATGAATCCTTTCTCGTCATTGAGCTTTAGCAAAAAGTTTTCCGGAAGGGTGATGTTAACGGTGTCCTTATGATTGCGGAGTACCGTAACTTCTTTGGCAGAGGCTATTTTGTACATAAAATCGCCTTTTGAAGCATCGATTTTCTCTCCATCGGCAAGCAAGGGAATATCACCGTTTCTAAATCCTGCTTCTATGGCAGCCGGTACAAAATCCATACCCTCGTAAGCGCTTTGCATAGGTATGTATTTCTCACCCCAATGCCAGGCGATACCCGCATAAATTATTATAGCAAGAATAAAATTGAAAATAACTCCACCGAGCATTACAAGAAGTCGCTTGTAAGCTTCTTTAGAACGGAATTCCCATGGCTGAGCAGGCTTGGCAAGCTGCTCTTTGTCCATGCTCTCGTCTATCATTCCGGCTATTTTTACATATCCTCCGAGAGGTAACCAGCCGATACCATACTCGGTGTCGCGCCACGAAGCTTTTTCATTGCCGTTCTTGTCATATTTAATCTTTGTTTTTTTCGGCTTCCACTTGGCAAGAGAAAACCAAGGATTGAAGAACAAGTAAAATTTTTCAACCTTTATCCCGAAAGCGCGGGCTATGATAT
>JAIDQW010000401.1 GCA_029062075.1 Paramuribaculum sp. | reverse complement strand
GCATAGACCAGTATTTAGACCTGTATCTGCGGCATGCCGCTGAGTTTGACAAGGGCGCGCCGGAGGCTATGAACAGGCTTCGCCGGCAGGCTCTGGAGGCTATCGGGCATAAATCTATGCCGCAAAAGGGCATGGAAGGTTACGAAAAGACATCGCTTGAAGATATGTTCGCTCCCGATTTCGGTGTCAATGTCAACAGAGTTGCCATGCAAGCGGATATTGCTGCAAGTTTCAGCTGTGATGTGCCGAATATGAGCACTCTGCTCGGAGTCTGCGTCAACGACACTTTCTACCCTGCAAAAGGATTGCAGCGGCTACCGGAGGGTGTTGTGTTTGAATCTATGCGCACCGCTGCTGAAAAGATTCCCCATATTATAGAAGCATACTACGGCACTCTCGCCAATATGACACGCCCGGAAGTGGCGCTGAACACTCTGCTCGCACAGGACGGGGTGGTGCTTTATGTGCCGGACGGAACTGTGGTGGAGCAGCCCCTCCAGCTGGTGAATATTTTCTCGACCCCCGCGCCGGTGCTCGCGCTGCGCAGGGTGCTGATTGTGCTCGGAAGGGGCGCATCGGCTAAATTGCTTGTGTGTGACCACACCCAGCCATCGGCAAAGGAGTGTCTCAGCTCGCAGGTGATTGAGATAGCTCTCGGTGCGGGTGCCCGCTTCGACTACTACGACATAGAGGAATCCACTCCGCTCACCTCAAGAGTGTCCGGGCTCTTCGCGCGTCAGAGCAAGGACAGCAATCTGCTGATAAACGGCATGACACTGACCTGCGGAAAGACCAGAAACGACTATTCGATAGATATTGACGGGGAGGGTTGTGACACCACTCTCACCGGAATGGCTATCGGCAGCGGGAGTATGCATGCCGACAGCAGCAGCGTTGTGCGTCACCTCGCTCCTCACTGCAAGAGCAATCAGCTCTTCAAGTATGTGCTTGACGATGAGGCATCCGGAGCGTTTGAGGGTAGTATTCTCGTAACTCCGAAAGCTCCGTTTACCGAAGCATATCAGAGCAACAGGAATATCCTTGCGAGCGGCAATGCGAGAATGCACACCCGACCGCAGCTGGAGATTTACAACGATGATGTGAAGTGCTCCCACGGAGCTACCACCGGGCAGCTTGACAAGGAAGCCCTCTTCTATATGCGCACCCGTGGCATTCCGGAGCAGGAAGCCAAAACCATGCTCATGCAGGCTTTTATGACCGATGTGATAGACACAGTGAGGATGGAGGGGCTCAGAGACAGGCTCAGGCATCTTGTGGAGAAGCGGTTTGCCGGTGAGGATGCCTTTTGCGGCGACTGCAAGGCAACCTGCAGAAAAGTTGAAAATTAATTCAAAAGTATTTTGGTTTTGGATATACAGAGTATCAGAGAACAGTTTCCCATTCTTGACAGAAAGGTATTCGGCAAGCCGCTGATTTACCTTGACAATACCGCTACCACTCAGACTCCCCGCCCGGTGGTGGATGCGATTACCGATATGTATTTCAACCACAAGGCTAATGTGCACAGAGGAGTTCACACTCTCTCCCAGGAGGCAACAGCCTTGCTGGAGGAAACGAGAGAAGCGGTGGCGCAGTTTATTGGCGCTGACAGAAAGGAGGATATAATTTTTACACGCGGCACCACCGAATCAATCAATCTTGTAGCGGCAAGCTACGGACAATTGCTTGAGGAGGGGGATGAGATTATTCTCAGTGCCATGGAGCATCATTCAAATATAGTGCCATGGCAACTTATTGCGGTGAGGAAGGGACTCAAAATCAATGTCATTCCTATGAATGACCGCTGCGAGCTTGACATGGATGCCTATCGCAAGCTTTTTACTCCCAAAACAAAAATAGTGGCGGTGACTCATGTGAGCAATGTGCTCGGCACCATAAATCCGGTCAAGGAAATTATAGCTGAGGCGCACCGCCACGGAGCTGTGGCTCTTATCGACGGTGCTCAGGCGATAGCCCACATGCCTGTGAACGTGCGCGAGATTGATGCCGATTTCTATGTGTTCTCCTCCCACAAGATGTATGGTCCCACCGGTGTAGGTGTGCTCTACGGCAAGGAGGCGATTCTTGAAAAGATGCCTCCCTATCAGGGCGGAGGTGAAATGATAAAGAAGGTGTCATTTCAAAAAACGGTGTTCGCCGGGCTACCTTTCAAATTTGAGGCAGGCACTCCTGACTTTGTTGGAATAGCAGCTTTTGCAAAGGCTATCGCTTTTATTAAAGAAGCGGGGATTGAGGCTATCGGAGCGCATGAAGAGGCTCTGCTGAATTATGTGACTCCAAAATTGCTCGAAATCCCAGGACTGAAAATTTATGGCAATGCGCCTCACAAGAGCGCGGTGATTTCATTTCTTATCGGAGAATCGCACCCTTACGACACCGGTATGCTGCTCGACAAGCTCGGAATTGCGGTGCGCACCGGTCACCATTGTGCCCAGCCACTTATGGATATTCTCGGAATCACCGGCACCGTGAGAGCATCGTTTGCCATCTATAACACCGTCGGGGAGTGTGATGCACTGGTTGCCGCGACGCGCCGGGTGGCATCCATGCTCGGATAACTGAGGATGATCAGAACAATTGAGCCGCTGCCGTTGTAATAAGTATATAAATAAAAATATACTGAAATGAAAGCAAACAACTGGCTCACCGCAATCATAGTGATGGTTGTAGGTATTCTTCTGATAGTATGGCACAATGAGGCAAATCTGCTGAACTGGTTTATTGTTGCTGTGGGTGTAATGTTCATTATCCCCGGTCTTTACAGTCTCATATCCGCACTTGTGCGCAAAGGCAATAAAGAGAAAGAAAAAGTGGATCATTCCGCTGCATCTTCCACCATCATAGCAAGTGTCGGTGCGCTCGCACTCGGAGTATGGATGGCTATAAGCCCCGGATTCTTTGTCGGACTTCTCGCCTATATATTCGGTGGAATCCTGATTCTCTACGGTATTTTCCACATAGTGTTTGTAGGTTTCTGGAGCCGCCCGTATGTGTTGCCCGGCTGGTTCTATATCATTCCCGTGCTGATGATTATCGCCGGAATAGTGATTATCTGCACCAATGTGCGCACCATGAACTCCATTGTGTCGCTTATCACAGGAATTTCGCTGGTAGCGTCATCTGTCAGCACTATAATGGAAATCACTGCGGTAAATCCCGCCGGCAAGCGCGAGCAGCTTCCCGCCGAATAACTTCTCTGAAAATATTAAGTTTTTAGGGTCGTCAGAGTCGCTGCGGACTCTGACGACCTTGCTGTGTATGTATATGGCTGAGATTTTTTTGTCTGTTTATGAAAAATCGCTATTTTTGCAGTGAACATTATACACAAGCAGCTTTTCTAAAGCAACTAATACCCGATACAGTGACGCCGAATATGACTATACAGCATCTCCGCACTATTCTTGCCGCTATATGTGTTATCGCGGCAAGTGCTTTCACATCCTGCAGTGATGACAAGCCGGCACCCCCTGTGCCTCTGGAGTTTGCCAGCACGGATTATACAATCCGCACCAATATCGCAACCATGATTAATTTTAAGAATGGCAGCGGCAAGTATGAAGTTGAGGTAGGGGACCCGCATATTCTCGGAGCTCCGTTTGTGAACATTCACGGTCACAGCGTGTATGTCAGCCCTCTTTCAACCGGAAACAGCACTCTGACAGTTAAGGATCTCGGTACCGGCACCGAAACCACTATCGGTGTGTCGGTTACAGAACTCTTTATGGAGTTTATAGTGTCGAATGTGCGCGAAGGTGTTCCTCATCCGGGTATTGAGAAGGGTGACGAGCTCAGATTTATCCGCACAGCGGATAATAAGAGGGTGCTTGAGCTTCGCCGTGGTGATCGCGTGATTACAACCGGCAAGTTCGATATCCTGATGGGTCAGAAGGTGAAAATGGAATTTTATATATGGGATGATCCGGATCATGAGGAGTCTGCCGCTCCGGATACCACTTATTCTTACCTGATGTCCGGCTCACAGTCAGTATTCATTCTCTTTAATAAAGGCTTTGACTTCAACTGGGAAAAGATAATAGATTGCCGCGGATCTTCGCATGCGGGCCCGATGGTTCTACGCCTCACCGATGAGAGCACCCGCTTTGAAATCGAGGCAAACTGCGAGCTTCAGCTCATCCTTTAGCCTGTTCTTATATTGCCTTTAGTGGTTTTTTTCGTAATTTTACGCAGATAAATAAAAAACCATGGATGCAATTGGAGGATATGACTTTGAGATGACTCTGGGCGTGAGAGACTATGAGCTTGATGTTCAGGGCATAGTCAACAATGCGAACTATCTTCATTATTTGGAGCATACCCGCCATGCGTTTTGCCGCAGCGCGGGTTTTTCTTTTGACGAAATGCACTCTCAAGGCATCGATCCGGTGCTCCGCAAGGTTGAAATAGAGTATCTTACACCGCTGACCTCGGGTGACGAGATGATAAGTTGCCTGAGTATGCACCGCGAAGGCCCCCGGTTTATTTTCAAGCAGGATATTTACAGAGCGCGCGACAAGGAGAGTGTATGTCGCGCCGAGGTGACGGTTGTGTGCCTTGAAAATGGGCGGCTCTCGCGCGGTGATGTTCTTGCGGCAGCATTTGAAAAATATCTAAAATGAGCTGTGAGCCTATAGTTTACCGCATTGCCTTTGCCTCGCTTAAGGGTATCAACCGCACTCTTGCTGGTGAGATTCTGTCGCGCGTTGGCAGCGAGGAGGATTTTTTTACGGTAACGGATTCGGCTCTGGCTTCTGTAATGGGTGTTCGGAGCAAGATTTTTGACAGGTCTTACCGCGACTCGCTGATAGAAAAGGCTAAGAGGGAGGCAGATTTTATTGCTGCTCACAATATCAAGCCCCTCTATTTCGCTGATGCGGATTATCCCGGACGACTGGAAGATTGCGAGGACGCTCCTCTGATGCTCTACTCTACCGGCAATTGTAATCTGAATAAAAGTGTGACCATAGGTATCGTGGGCACCCGCCATGCGACTCCTTACGGTATTGATTTCACCGACCGGCTGGTAAAGTGTCTTGCCGACTCGCTTGAGGAGCCGCCGGTTATTGTCAGCGGCCTCGCTTTCGGTATAGATATAGCCGCCCACCGCGCGGCTTTGAAGCGCGGATTGCCGACAGTGGCGGTTCTCGCCCACGGGCTAAACACCATTTATCCTGCGCAACACAGGCAGACGGCAGTGAGTATAGCCCGTTCCAATGGGTTGCTGCTCACCGAGTTCACATCCTCTGACCCGGTGCACAAGGGCAACTTTGTGGCTCGGAACCGCATAGTGGCAGGGCTTTGTGACTGTTTATTTGTAGCGGAAAGTGCTGTGAAGGGTGGTGCGCTGATAACTGCAGCTCTGGCAGGAGATTACAATCGTGATGTGTTTGCTCTTCCCGGCAGAATATCAGACAAGTATAGTGAGGGCTGCAATAAGTTGATAGCCAATAATTCAGCGGCTCTGATTTCTGACCCTGAAAACATGATAGACGCCATGGGGTGGCAGCGGAAGGCTCAGGAGTGCGAGCAGCAGAGTCTTTTCGATGAGCTGCTGCCTGAGGAGCAGGCGGTTGTGGACTATCTTACCGAAAACGGTGAGGCAAGGGTCAATCAGCTGTCCATAGCTCTTGATATAAGTGTGGGCAAACTGATGGCAATGCTGATAGATATGGAGTTCAAGGGCTTGCTAATAGCCTACCCCGGAGCCAAATACCGGCTTGCCAAGGCGTGATGACAAATAGATAAACAGATAAGATATGGCACAGAAAACAATAGCACCGTCGGAACTTATCATCAATGATGATGGTAGTGTTTTTCACCTTCATCTGCTACCGGAGCAGCTTACCGACAAAATAATTCTTGTGGGTGATCCCGGAAGGGTGGATCTGGTGGCTTCATTTTTTGATACCCGCGATTTTGCTGTGCAGAGCCGCGAGTTCAAAACAATCGGAGGAACTCTCCGCGGCACCCCGGTGATGTGTCTGTCTCACGGAATAGGTCCCGATAACATTGATATAGTGGCTACTGAACTGGACGCACTTGCCAACGTGGATTTTGCCACTCGTACTGTTCGGCCCAATCACCGCACTCTCGAAATGGTGAGAATAGGCACCTCCGGTGCGTTGCAGCCGGACATTCCGTTAGGTACGCCTGTGATAGCGGGCAAGTCGATCGGTTTTGACGGAGTTCTGAACTACTATGCCGGCAGAAATGATGTTGCCGACCTTGACTATGAAAAGGCTCTGTGTGACCACACCGACTGGAATCCTTTGTGGGCAAAGCCATACGTTGTGGATGCTGATGAGGAGCTTGTGGAGAGAATCGGTAAGGATGACATGCTGATTGGCAACACTATCTCGGCGGTGGGATTTTACGGTCCGCAGGGGAGGGAGGTGAGGTTGCCTCTTGCAATTCCCGATTTGAACTCACGCATAGAATCATTTCGGCATAACGGAATGCGAATCACCAATTACGAGATGGAAAGCGCCCCGCTTCAGGGACTATCCAGGTTGATGGGGCACAAGGCAATGACAGTGTGCTCAATCATAGCCAACCGCATGAACCATAATACCACTCCCAACTACCGCACTGCGGTGACCGATCTGATTTCAACTGTTCTTGACCGACTTATACCCTGATAGTTATGCCACATACACGCCAGCCATATACCTTTGACCGGGTGGTGCGCCTGATAATAGGCGCGTTATGTTTCGCAGCCGCTATATGGCTGATAAACACCCTTAAAGATGTTCTACTGCCATTCTGCGTAGCTTGCCTGATAGCATATATGCTTGAACCGTTTGTTCAGCATAACAAGAGATTGCTTCATTTCAAGTCACGCACTCCGGCAATTTTTGTGACGCTGTTTGAGGTGTTGTTTATCTTCTTGCTGCTGTGTTATTTCTTTGTGCCGATGCTTTTTGATGAGATGCATCAGATGGCGGGAATTCTGCGCAAGTACGCCAACTCTGAGGCAGCTGTGGCTTTTCTGCCGGATTCGGTGCATGAATTCATAAGGAAGCATGTGGATTTCGACCAGATATCCGACCTGCTCACAAAGCAGGAATGGGCTTCGTTGATTGAGGGTACACTGAGCGCGTCATGGAAGATAATCAACGGTAGCATTTCGGTGATTCTCGGCATAGTGAGCTGGTGTGTGGTTGTGCTCTATGTGATATTTGTAATGATTGACTATGAGCGTCTTAACCGGGGCATGAAAAGGATGGTGCCACCTAAATACCGTAATATTGTTTTTCGTGTCGGCAATGATATAAAGGATAGCATGAACCACTATTTCCGCGGTCAGGCGCTGGTGGCATTCATAGTAGGTATTCTGTTCAGCATCGGTTTTCTGATAATCGGTTTGCCAATGGCAATTGCCCTGGGCTTGTTTATCGGAGTGCTGAACATGGTGCCGTATCTTCAGCTCATATCATTTATTCCAGCGAGTGTTCTCTGCCTTGTTTATGCAGTTGGCGGCGGAGGCAATTTCTGGACAATATTCTGGGAGTGTATAGCTGTTTACTGCATAGTGCAGTGCATTCAGGATCTGTTTCTTACGCCAAAAATCATGGGTAAGGCGATGGGGCTTAATCCTGCGCTGATATTGCTGTCGCTGTCGGTGTGGGGCAGCCTTCTCGGATTCATCGGTCTTATAATAGCGTTGCCGCTGACTACTCTTTTGCTGGCGTACTATGACCGCTATGTGATATTGCGGGATGAAGACAGCGGTGGAAATGGTGCGGAAGATGTCAAGGAGATAAACGAAGCGTTTCAGTCGCCGCTGTCGGAGCAGTGAGCTGTAAGCCTGCGGGCTTCGTTAAGGTCGCGGCGGCGCACCGACACTGTTATTGCACCGATAGAGTTGAATCCTATGGGATAAATACCTCCGAAAAGCTCGTTGTTTATAATGCAAGGAATACCGGCATCGTCAAGAATGCCTTTGGCGATGTGTGCCTGCCAGTCGTGCGGATATTCTGCGAGTGTAACCAACTCGTCACCGGAATCAGTCTTCATTTAATACCTCTCTTGTTAAGTTCAGCCTGATAGCGTTTTGCGTTAGCCAGATGAGTATCGTAGTCTGCGGCAAAATTATGGTAGCCTGAGAAATCTTCTCTGGCGCACATATAGATATAATTGTTTTTTGGGGCATCAAGCACCGCATCGATAGTTCTTGCATCGGCTAATCTGATGGGACCCGGCGGGAGTCCGTTGTTACGGTAAGTGTTGTAAGGCGACTCCACGCTCAGGTGCTTTGCAAGGATGCGTCGGAGTGAGAAATCGCCTACGGCAAATTTCACGGTTGGGTCAGCCTGCAGCTTCATGCCTTTATGGAGACGGTTCAGATATAGACGGGCGATGGTGGGACGCTCATCATTTTTTCCCGATTCCTCCTCAACGATAGAGGCGATTGTCGCCGCCTGTACAGGGGTGATTCCAAGAGCTTTAGCTTTTTGCCTTCTGGTCTCGTCCCAAAAAGAATTTCTATGCTTGACCAGCTTTTCCACAACTTTTTCCGCACTGTCTGTCCAGTAAGCCTCATAACTGTCAGGCAAAAATGCGGCAATGTAAGTTCTTTTATCATCAAATCCGTAGCCGGGTAGCTCCTTGCTGCAAGCTTCCAGAAAATCGTTTGGTGAAAACTCCATCGGTGCGGCTATTTTTTCTGCCAGATCATTGAGAGTGAGAACTTTGTTGAAGGTAATGCTGACCGGAGTCTGCGCCCCGGTCTGGAGGCGACGTGCAATTCTTATAGACGCGGCTCCGG
>JAIDQW010000400.1 GCA_029062075.1 Paramuribaculum sp. | reverse complement strand
CGTCATTCTCTGCTCTCCGCTGCTCAGAGTGTTGAATCTTTTGTCAGCAATATCTTCGAGGTGTAAAAGCTTAATCCACCTGTCAGCCTTTTCAAGCTGTTCAGGCAGCAGACGGGTGTAGAAGCCTACTGTGTCATTGAGTCCACGCGCAATATTCTCTCGCACCGTAGCTGTGCCGCCTCCGAAATAGAGGTGCATTTCCGGAGAGATATAGCCTATTCTTTTCTTTACGTCCCAAATAGTCTCACCGGTACCGCGCCGTCTGCCGAACACCTTCACATTGTTGGAATACACCTTTGGATTGTCTGCGTGGATAAGACTCAGCAATGTGGATTTGCCGCTGCCGTTAGGTCCGCTGAGAGCCCAATGCTCGCCACGTCTTATAACCCAGGATATTTCAGGAAGTATGACCTTTTTGCCGTAAGCAACCGTGCATTTGTCAAGATTTACAAGTTCATCACCGCTGCCGGCATAATATCCGGCAGGAGAGGGAATTTTAGAACCGTCTATGGCAAAGCTGAACAGTGGAGCTACTGCACTCCTCAGTCTATCTATCCCTTTATTATCGCGGTAAACGGTTGTGCCGACGGTGAGATTTTTTACAGGAATAACCGCTTCGGTATAGTCAGGAATCTCAGCGGGGTCGCTTACAGCAAGTATTATTGATACTCCGCTTTCGGCAACCTCCTCCAGTGCGGAATCAAATATCTTTCGAGATTTAGCATCCAGACCAATATACGGATTGTCGAGAATGAGAACATCCGGCATGTCGGAGGATATCATTCTGGCAACCAATACTTTTCTCAGCTCTCCGCTTGAAAGATAGTTGGCTTTCTTGCCGAGAATGTTTTGAATACCGAGGGCTTCACTAAGTTTTTGCCAACGGGGTGAGGATGTGTCACACGCAAGAATCTCCTCTACAGCGGGCACCTCGTCATTCATCGAAGCCTCATAGCGTTGCTGGTAATATTCAGCTTTGAAGCCGGTGAGAGTGTGGATGTCTGAAAATTCTATCCGCTTGATATCAAGCATTCCAAAAGGTGATGAGATGGAATTTCGAGTGAAATTCCATCCCCGTTCAAGTATTCGTGTAAGTGTGGATTTCCCTGCTCCGTTCGGTCCGGCAATAACCGTCACACCTTGTGGAATTACGGCGTGGTAAGGGTTTTCAAGGCTTACCCCGATATATTGCAGTTGGTCACTGTTGAGATTAATTAGCGGCTTCATGCCGCAAATATACATCTTTTTTAATTGGCAGCGGCATTGCTTGACCCCTCAGCAACATCTGTGGGAATAAC
>JAIDQW010000040.1 GCA_029062075.1 Paramuribaculum sp. | reverse complement strand
GGCGGTTGACTTCTGGTCGGTAGGCGCAAGGTCGAGATCCACACAGGAGGTAGCACCAATAGCCAGAGCCAGCCCGGTTAAAATGTTAATATATTTAGTTTTCATTTTTATTCTGCTATATTAGAATGTTACTTTAAGACCGAGTGAATATTTACGGACATTAGCATAGTAAGCACCACGTCCTGCGGGAGCCTCGGGGTCGATACCCTTATCGAAAATCTTTGAGAAAGTGAGGAGGTTCTCACCGTTGAAGTAAACGCGGATCTTGTTTACTCCGATTTTCTCTGTGATGAAGGTGGGGAGATTGTAACCGAAAGTAAGGTTTTTGAGACGCACATAACTTGCATCCATACACCAGTATGAGTTGGTTACAACGTCAGGAGTACCTGCTGAGTTAGTGTACAGGCGGGGATATGTACCGTTGGGATTTTCAGGGCTCCAACGCTCTCTCATCTGCCATTTCATCATTGTTCCGTTGTTGTAGAATGCCTGTGATGCCTCACCGGTCATATAGCGCTCATAGTCAAACGCGCCCTGCCACAACATAGAGAGGTCGAAATTGCGGAAAGTCACACCGAGGTTGATACCACCCATCCAAGAGGGAGCCACCTTACCGATTACGGTACGATCCTCGTCAGGAGTGATTCTGCCATCGCCGTTGAGGTCCTTGAATCGGAGGTTACCGGGCTTTTCATTACCTGTGCGGAGCGGACCGGCTTTTACTTCAGCCTCATCCTTGAAGATACCGTCGCACACATATCCATAGTAAGAGTTGATAGGATATCCTTCAAGATACCAGATTGTAGCATCGCCGGGTTTCTCACCTTCAGTGCCTTCAAGGTTGGTGATTTCATTGTGGTTGTAACCCATATTGAAAGAAGCATGGAATCCCCAGTCTTTGTTGAACTGAGTTCTGTAACCGATAGTGATATCCACACCCTTGTTTTCAACAGAGCCGGCATTCTGTGCGGGAGCGCTTACACCGAGAATCTGCATAATCGGCAGATTAAGGAGCATATCGTTTGTTGTACGCTTGTAGAGAGATCCTTCGAATGTGAGCTGGTTGTTGAAGAACGCTGCTTCAACGCCGAGCTCCCAGTTGGTAACGTTTGCCCATTTGAGCTTGTTGTTCACATAGCGGCTTTCATAGAGAGCAGAATAGAGTGCGTTACCGATCATAATATTGTCATAACCGTAAGTCGCTACAGCAGGATAGAATTCATCAAGCTCTTCATTACCGGTGCGACCCCAGCCGAGACGGAGTTTCAACTGGTTGAGCCAACCGCGGGTAGAATCCATGAATCCTTCTTCAGAAATACGCCATGCAGCAGACATAGCGGGGAAGTAACCCCAACGGTTGTCTTTGGGGAATCGAGAAGAAGCATCAGCACGGAGGTTAGCCTCGAAGAGGTATTTACCCATGTAGTCGTACTGAACTCTACCGAACCAAGAGCGGCGGTTGAGAGCAGAGCTTATATCGCTGTTAGCCATACCTGTCTGAGAGAGCGAGTTGAGCACATCATCAAGAGCGTTGTCACCGCCACCTGTACGGGTCATGGTAGAGGTGCGGGTGATATAGTGCTGTGATTCATAACCTGCAAGGAGTGCGAGGTTGTGCTTCTCGGCAAATGTCTTGTTGTAGTTTGCAACGAGCTGATATGTCATCCAGTCCCAACGGTAGAAGTAGCGGTAGCCAGAGCGGGTACCGTTGTCACCGTTGTTCCATGTTCCGTCATAATAAAGAGTTTTCTTGTAAGCGTACTGCTCTGCATTGTCATGACGCCATGAGAAGAGAGGACGGATGCTGAGACCCTTGATGGGGGTGATGTTTGTATAGACGTTTGCAAAGAGCTGGTCGTCTGTACGGCGATATATACCTGTGCGGTTGTCAATTTCAGCAACCGGGTTCTGCATGCTGCCTGGATAAGCGAAATCACCGTTTTCAAGATATACTGAAGTGGTAGCGTTCTGACGGTTTACATGCTGCACGATTGAAGAGAAACCGACGTAACCGTCTTTCTTAACACCGCGATAGAATGAAATCTGACCGCCAAGTGAAATCCAGGGCTTGAGCTGTGATTCCATATTCATTCTACCATTGTAGCGGTTATAGTCTGTCTGGTCAAGCATACCACCCTGATAGAGGTAGCCGAGTGACATCATGTATGTGGTGTTTGCGCTACCGCCGTTCACCTGAATTGTGTGGGCGGTTTCAGTGCCATGTCCCTTGAAAGTAGCATCCCACCAGTTTGTACCTATGGGATCAAGCTCACCGCTGTCATAACGAGCGAGCTGCTTGTCAAACGAGCTAACGTCAGCATTTGGGTTACCGTTGAGGGTAGCCTCACGCTTAAGCATCGTATATTCGCGGGCGTTAACGGGATCGAGTTTGGTTGTCGGCTCTGTGAAGCTTACAGTACCTGAATAAGTGATAACAGGCGCAGTGTTGAGCTTACCTTTCTTGGTTGTTACAAGAATGACACCGTTAGCAGCCTGCACACCGTAGATAGCTGCAGAAGCAGCATCTTTGAGGACAGAAATAGACTCCACATCCTGCGGGTCTATATTATTCATTGAACCGGGAACACCGTCAACAATCACGAGGGGCTGAGCTGAGTTGACTGAGTTACCACCACGCACTGTGATTGAACCGGTCTGACCACCGGGAGCACCTGAACTCTGCACAACAACCACACCGGGCATTTCACCTGCCATGGCAGCTGAGATAGATGCAACCGAGCGGTCCTCGATAGCTGATGCGTTCATTACAGAAACCGCACCGGTCAGGTTTGCTTTTTTCTGAACTCCGTAACCAACGACTACCACTTCATCGAGGTCATTGGTCTCTTCTTTAAGAGTGAAATAGATTTCACCGCCGTTCCAAATTTGTTTTACGGGTGAAAATCCTACGCAGCTAACTGCGATTGTGGAGCCTTTCTGGACTCCGTTTAGAGTAAACGCACCGTCAATATTGGTCATTGTACCGTTTGCGGTGCCTTCCACCTTCACGGTGGCGCCAACTACAGGTTCTCCTTCCTCGTCGATAATCTTTCCGACGCAAGTACCTGTTTGTTGAGAGACAGATGTAACTGTCTGAGCATTAGCTAAATACCCCCCCCCATTCAAAAAGAGGCAGGCAGCAAATAGCCCGGCTAAAATACGTTTAGGCATTGTTAGTTAATAGATTAGGTTGATACTATATTTGCCGATTATGAGGCTTAAAATCTCATAATCGGCAACAAAGGTAATTTAATTTTCAAAAATTTTTGAACTTTTTTATAAAAAAGTGTGCCGCCTGCAAAAAACGTATTTATCCTATGTCTTTCTCCTATAAATTTTTAGCGACATCAATAATTACCGTGACGCGTCCAAGGCTGTCAACTTCAAATTCTTCTCCATCAAATGTAAATGAGGAGCAATAGATAACCAGATCGGATTCAGCACTTTTAGTTGAGTAGGAAGATTCTATAACGTGGAATTTGTCATCACCAAATATCTTAGGACACTGTAAATCATATCTCACATACTCAGGTGCCTCTTCCGGCTGATCTGTATGAAATCTTAATGTGAAATCATTCAAATTGCGGTTTGCAAACTCTAAGTTATTAGTTGGATATCCTCTACAGTTACTCAAGAAATGAAAAAACATAAAATAGTCATTGCGATCAATAAATTGCATCTTTTGTGGATCTGTTTGAGGTGTAGAGATTAGAGCTAATTCTGAAGCTAAGCTATTACCTGCCGAATCAACAAAATTAACAAAGAGATCACTTGAGTAGCAAACCTGTCTTTCAGGCTCTATGACGATACAATGTGGCTCACATCCCGAAATCAAGCCGAGAAAGACAATCAGATTCAACATCAAAATCAATTTTTTCATAACCTGATTATTTATTTGGTTGAACATATAAATTCTCACGATTCGAATTGAAATCAAGACGCAAAATCACATGCATCTTTAATTGAAACTTTCTTGGCTGATTGTGTCGGATTTTCCGGCTCGTCAAATTCACCAAGTCTTCTCTCGCAGGAAGAGATGAGGATTACACCACAAATAAGTAAAAATAAGAATGTTAAGCGTTTCATATAATTATAATCAAAAATTGAGGTTGCTTATCACCGGCAAATATAGTAATAATTTGAACAGATGCTACATATACCTCGTTTTTATTTCAAACATTTCAGTAGGAGTGCAGTCCGCCGGACACTCCCAACCAGGTGAAAAGCACGGCAACAAAAGCCGAAATCAGCGCAACACGAAGCAGAGTAGCACGGTGCTGCAATCTTCCCCAACAGTTTATTACCGCCAGATAAATAAGCAGTGTTACCAGTGCCGCCGTTTCCTTGGGGTCCCATGACCAGTAGCTGCCCCACGCTTCTGCCGCCCACAGCGAGCCGATGAGCACACCAACTATAAGACAGATTTCTCCGGCTACAACACAGATGAAAGTACGCTTCCCTACCCGATTAACCGCTGCCGATACTGCACTTATAAGAAAAAGGGAGTAGGCGCACGCCATCAAGACTACATGAAACGGCAACCACCCGCTGATGAGCGCAGGGTTGGCGGCTCGGACAGCAGGATGACTCCCCCACGTCGCAGCGCACACCATAAGAATGGCAATTAGCGGGCAAAGGAGTCGTCGGTATTTCGCTTTTATGATGGCAAAACAGCCGAGAATCAGCGCAATAGCCGAGGCAAAATCGGTGAGGGCTGTAAGCGGCAGATAATCACCAAGCCACCAGCGCACGGCAAACTCGCCAGCCAGAAAAATCAGCAACAGTACAGACAGAGCGGTGCTTGAAGGGAGAAGAGTGCAAAATATAGCCGCGCCCACGCATAGCCATGCCGGATTAAGGGTATTATACAGCTTCTCCACGCGCGTGCGCGCGCGATTATAATAAGGAGTAGCTACCGGAAGCAGTGCACTTATCTGTTCGGCAGCAGCGGTATCTCCTTTGCAATAAACGATTACCGACTCAAACGATGCCACCCGACCGTTGACCCTCACCTGAGTATCCGCTGCCGGAGCGGATAACATAAAAAAAGGTGCCAGAAGAGCGATTATCAGGCTAATATACCTCATAATCCCGATTACAAGCCTGAGCC
>JAIDQW010000004.1 GCA_029062075.1 Paramuribaculum sp. | reverse complement strand
ACAAGGTAGTTTCACTCGGTGACATTTCAATCTACACTACTGAAGAGGACCGTCCCCTTGCCGATATTCTTGATGCAGTTAAAGCGAAAGCCGAGGGTAAAGCGATAGATGTAAAAGGCTTTGCTGATGATGCAGCTGTTCGCACCTGGTTTGGTGAAGCTGTTCCTGACTTTGACAGTGACCGCGTATATACAAACGACATCAAGAAGGTACTTAACTGGTATAACACCCTTCTTGCCGCAGGCATTACCGAATATCAGCCAAAAGATGAAGAGGTCGCCGAAGAATCCAAGACAAAGGAATAAATTTCAATGAAAATAATATAGTCAGCCCCCGGAGATTATTCATTCCGGGGGCTGACTATATTATGCCGATTCTATCAAGCTTAAATTGCTATTTATACGCGAGTGAGGATAGAAATTCAGCGCGTAGAGTAGCATCTGTTTCATAGCAACCGGAAGTTGCTACTGTTGTGGTTGAAGAATCCTGCTTCTCCACTCCCCTCATTTTCATACACATGTGCTGACCGTTACACAAAACAATCACACCTTTCGCACCTACTGATCTACTAACCGCATCACATACCTGCCGGGTAAAGCGTTCCTGAGTTTGCAGCCTGCGAGCATAAAGATTAACAATACGAGCAACCTTACTAAGCCCGAGAATTTTGCCATCCGGGATATAACCCACAGATACTCTGCCGAAAAATGGCAAAATATGATGCTCACAAAATGAGTAGAATTCAATATCCTTTACAATAACCTGACCACCTGAAGGTGCAGTAAAAAGCGCATCACCGACCACTTCCGCAGTATCGGATTTGTAGCCTGATGTTGCAAAATACAGTGCCTTTGCCGCGCGGACGGGTGTTTTAATCAAACCTTCCCTTTGCGGGTCTTCCCCAAGTAACTTTAGTATTTCCTCAAAGTGTCCGGCAATGGCATTTATTATTTCTTCCGGATATTCAATATCCTTACCCATATCACTCATGACTGGTTGCGATATTAATTCTGTCTGCGACAACTCTTATCTCTCTACTATATGAAGGGAACGCCTGCTTGATTGCTTCAGCTGCATCTTCGGCTTCTCTTCTGGTTCGGAAATCTCCAACGCGAAGACGCCAATAAGGTGAAGTGTATTTAACGTAAGTGCGGTACGCTGGAAATCGTTCTGCGATATTACTTCCTTTGGCTCGTGCCTCTCCTTTTGCCGCCGGCCGGTTATCTGAGAAAACCTGAACCCTATAGCCGGCATTACGATCTTTTGATACCGATGCTTCATCCTCGTCTGTTTGAGACTCTGTTGTAGTTGCAGAAATGGTTTTCTTCAGATATTTATTCAGAGCAGCAGGTTGAATTACGGTATTTACGCCATTTTCCGTGATATGGCTGATAATATCAACCTCACTGACTGACTGGGCAGACAGGCTGAAACTTACGAGAAAAGCTATGATCAGAATATATCTTTTCTTATTATAAAAAAATACACAGCAAAAATAAGAAATTATTTTTGCAGGCCATATAATTTTCTTGCAATTCAGAAGAATATT
>JAIDQW010000399.1 GCA_029062075.1 Paramuribaculum sp. | reverse complement strand
CAGGCGATTTCACTTTGGTGTATATATTCAGCTGTTTTTGGAGCTTTTTTATATTTTCAGTTGCTTCATTGAGCTTGATGCGGCGTGCTTTGCTTCGGTTTTTGAAGTAGAGTGTGGTGGTAATCAGTGCTAAAACAGCCACTCCAAGAATAAGTGACACATATATCATTCTGTTTTTCGAGTTCTCTGCCTCACGGCGTTTGCGCTCATGAAGTGAGTAATTATAAAGCGAAGATTGAATAACTCCGGATTGTTCTGTAAATTTTTTAAGTATTGTTTCTGATAAATCAAGATATTTCTTTTTGTATAGTTTCAAAGAGTCCTTAGAACTATATTTCTCAAGTTCTTCCTGAGATAAAAAGAAATAACCTATTCTTTTAGCATTATCGGTCGAGTTGAGTTCAACGATCCTTTTTGAAATAGAAAAAACTGAATCAAAGTCATGGTTATGATAATAGACGTTTGCAGCTGTTGTCATAAAATCAATAAGATACGAATCTTCTATTGAATCTTTTGCTTCTCTTAAAAGTTCCAGTGCATCATCAGTGTGTCCGGTTTTAATTTTTATTCTTGCTAAAAAAAGTTTTAATACCGGTAGAAAATCACTCCTTTGCTCTTTTGCAAGGCACATAGATTTATTTAAATATTTTGTAGCCTCATTATATCTGCCTCCCCATCTCAGGTTCTCGGCATAATCAGCAAGGTCATAAATCAGATTTGTTGTATCGTTAATAATACTGTCTAAATTAAGAACCTGATCATAAAATGGTATAGCTTCATCTGTAAGATGTAATCTGGCCAGTGTACCTGCCATCTGAGATAATACGCACGATTTTAGATTAATAGCATCACAGTCATTCGACAGAAGATCTAATGCATTCTGAAAATAACGAAGTGCCGTAGGTGAGTCGCCTGCCTCGGAATAAATTCTTCCGGCGTAATATAGTGCGGTTGGATATAGTCGGTCCGTCTCATGCGTGGCATAATACTCTGTTAGTCGGAGTATTTCAGATTCGTATGGTATCGGTTTGGAGGCTTTGTCAGAAGCCTTTATTTTTGCGAGGCTGATCATCATCTTGTCTGTGGTGGAGAGACTAAGTGTGTCAATGGCGGCGATTGAATCAAGTGCAGCCTCAGGATAGGTCTCGGCAAGGGCAAAGGCACCTTCAACCCTGGGGTCATGGCTTGTGGAGCATGCCGCGAGAGCGCACAGCAGCAAAAAATAAATGATTAATCTATCTGATTTCATGGCAGGGCAAAAATACGCAATACTCTGCAAAACACCAATACCTGAATAATTGTTTCGGTTTGAAAAAATAATTGTAACTTTGAGTCGCTACTATTTGTTATGTCAAGTATGAAACAGTTAGTGAAAATTTTATTGGCATTGGTGCTGTTTTTTTTGCCCGCTGCCCTGAACGCGTCAGAGCCAACAGTGGTTTTTAACAGCGTGAGCCACGATTTCGGGAATATAAAATCTACCGGCGGAAGCGTGAGCTGCGAGTACGAGTTTACAAATACCGGGGATACTCCGCTGGTAATCGTGTCGGTAACAAACGGCGGGTGCGGTTGCACAACACCTTCGTTTCCTAAGGCTCCTATAGCTCCCGGCAAGTCCGGTGTTATAAAAATCACTTTCAATCCCGTCGGGAGAAGGGGAGAATTCAATCGTGAAGTTAAGGTGCGCACCTCCGGTACTCCAAAGCGTGTAGGGTTGAAATTCAAAGGTGTAGTTGTGCCATGAAGCGTCTTTTCACTTTAGCCTGTGCTTTCTTTGCTGTGCTTGCAGCCTGTGCCCAAGGGTTTGTGTGGCTTGACACTGTGCACGATTTCGGCTCTTTCAGTGAGGATATAGGGCTTGCACGGTGCACTTTCCGCGCTGTGAATACCTCCGACAAGCCTATTGCAGTGATAAGTGCCCGCGCCAACTGCGGTTGCACTCATCCGGAGTATCCTAAGGCTGCCGTGCAGCCGGGTGACACTCTGAAAGTGTCTGTGGCTTACGATGCAAAGGGGCGTCCGGGGCGGTTTGAAAAAAAAGTGTATGTTGACACCGGCGATGGAATTTCCACCACTCTGAGGGTTAAGGGCACAGTGATTGGAGCTCCCTCCTCACTTTCGGGCAGGTATCCCGTAGATGCCGGTAAAGCGCGCTTTTCAGCAACAGTCATTCCTTTTGGCGAGACACTAAAAGGGCGTGTTGCTCAGGGTGTTGTCAAAGGATATAACACTACTTCAGATTATATAGAACCTCGTGTGGAAGGTCTGCCTAAATATGTTGATGTGAATATCCGGCCTGAAAAGGTGCCTCCGGGCGAACAGTTTGTAGTTTCGGCTACCGTGACCACAGACCGGTGCTCGAGATGGGGATTCGTAACCGATTCACTTTTTATTGTACCGGATAAGGATAGCGACACCCGCGTGCCTGTTTCCACAGTTGTGATAATACGTGAGGATTTTTCAAGGCTAACTCCCGGTGAGCGGGCAAAGGCACCACATGCATCGGTGTCGGAAAAGACACTGGATTTCGGAATGTTCAGCCGCAACGATTCTCCGGCTTCGTTGAAATTCAAGATCACCAATTCAGGGGAGAATCCGCTGCTGATCCGTGAAGTGTCATCTCCCGACAAATCACTTGCCATAAAGGTGAGCGAGATGAAGATCAAGAAAAATAAGTCGGCAAACGTTGAGGTCACATTTGATCCTCAGGTTTTAGGTAATGCCGAATTACTGAATGCAAGAATAACAGTTATAACCAATGATCCCGACAATCCGGTGCAGATGGTAAGGGTTGTAGGCGAGCCACAATAATATTATAGTGCCATGGATATGAACCACGTTGAAAACCAGGATTGTTACGCCGGACTAACAGTGAATAGCGGAGTAGCACAGCCGCCATCGGTTAATCCTTACCTCACTCGTCGTAAGCGCAAGCCGCTGCCGTCTGTGGGCGAAATGGTAGAAGGAATAGTCAAAGGTGATGTGACAATGCTGAGCCGCGCGGTAACTATGGTTGAGAGCCTGAGCGCTGAGCATCAGGCTGTGGCGCAGGAGGTTATTGAAAAGTGCCTGCCTTTCAGCGGCAATTCGCGCAGAATAGGCATAACCGGTGTGCCGGGAGCCGGTAAAAGCACCTCTATAGATGTGTTCGGTCTCCATGTGCTTAAGCAGGGTGGTAAACTCGCCGTGCTCGCCATCGACCCGTCCAGTGAGCGTACAAAGGGCAGCATTCTCGGTGATAAAACACGAATGGAGAAGCTGTCGGTTCATCCAGGAGCGTTCATCCGCCCCAGCCCTTCCGGAGGTTCTCTTGGCGGAGTGGCGAGGAAAACCCGCGAAACAATTGTGCTATGCGAGGCTGCCGGCTACAATAATATTTTTGTGGAAACCGTCGGAGTGGGACAGAGTGAGACTGCCGTTCATTCCATGGTGGATTTCTTCCTGCTCATTCAGCTTGCGGGTACCGGTGACGAGCTTCAGGGTATTAAGCGCGGCATCATGGAGATGGCTGACGGCATTGTTATCAATAAAGCTGACGGCGATAATATAGAGCGTGCCCGACTTGCCATGACTCAGTTCAAGAGCGCTCTCAGACTCTTTCCAACACCCGCGTCAGGCTGGACCCCTGAGGTGCTGACATATTCCGGGTACTATGAACTCGGAATAGAGGAGGTGTGGAAAATGATAGACAGCTATTTTGAGTTTGTGAAGGCAAACGGCTATTTTGAGCGCAAACGCGCCGAGCAGAGCCGTTTCTGGATGTATGAAACCATTAACGAGCGGCTTCATTCTCACTTCTATAATAACCCGGAGGTGCAGAGAATGCTTGCAGCAGCCGAGGAGGAGATTCTTCATAACAAGCGCACATCTTTTGCAGCGGCAAAGACCGTTTTAGATAGTTATTTCGGAGCGGAGAACTGAACAATCATAGGTATAGAGGCGTTGAATTTTAACAAAACGCTTCAACACGATTATTCCTATGAGAACAGCTGATTTTAGATTAACGACACAATATCGCGTAGCACCGAAAACACTATCTTTCAAGGCAATGTCAACTGATGATATTGCCCGCACAATTCCGCTTATGAAACTTGCCGGCACCCGCGCCTGCGACTTTACCGTTGGCGGAATGTTTATGTGGGCGGACTGGTTCAGATACAGAATGTGTGTGATGAACGACACTCTGTTTGTGAAAGGACTGGCTGAGAATGACCTTACCAAAACCGCTTTTTCGCTGCCGGTGGGTAAGATGCCGCTCGCCGAATCAGTGAAGATGCTGAAGGATTATTGCCGCCGCACATCGCAGCCGCTCGTTTTGAGTGCGGTGCCCGAAGAGAGGGTGGAGGAACTCAGGCAGCTTGGTGCAAAAAAGATTGAGGAACTTCCGGCGTGGGCCGACTATATTTATGACATTGATTCACTCGCAAGTTTCGCAGGCAAGAAGCTGAATAAAAAGCGCAATCACATTAACCGCTTCGTGGCAGCGTTCCCGGATTATACATTAGAGCCGATAGGCGACAGCAATATTCAGGAGGTGAGAGACTTCTTTGACTCGCTCGAACTACCGGAAGGTAAATCGCTCATGGCAGAGTACGACCGCCTGCAGGTCAGGGAGGTTCTGGCTCATCCTGACAAGTACCCCTTTGAGGGAGTTGCTCTCAGAGTCCCCGGAAAAGGAATCGTGGCGTTTGCTTTCGGTGAGGTGACCGGCGACACTCTGGTGGTGCACATTGAAAAGATGGATCACACCATCAATGGCGCGGGAGAGGTTATATGCCGCGATTTTGCCGCTTACATGAAAAGCAAATATCCTCAGCTGCGCTATGAAAACCGCGAGGATGATGCCGGTGATGAAGGTTTGCGTCAGGCAAAACAGGCACTCCACCCCGCTTTCCTACTCAAAAAATACAACGTTACCTTCTGACCGATAGTGTCTTCGCGCCTCAGTTGGTTTGGGTGACTTTGAGGTTGGTGATGCGGCTGGAGAAGTTGCCGGCGTCACGCAGGGGAAACACAAGGGTGCGCACAATCGCCATTTTCCGCTTGCTGCCATTGAAGTTCACCCAACGTTCATTCATGTCGTCAATGAGTTTACCGTCAACATAAAGGGTAACGGTGCGGTTTGTACCGTCAATTCTCACATGGTGCTTTTCGCCGGGACGCACATCAAAACGGAAGCTGTTCAGGTGGTCTTCGCGGCTGTATCCCATGTTTCCGGTTATCGGGTCACTGAGCCAGAATGTGGCTTCGGGAGTACTGAAAAGCGGAGTGCCTTTAGCCTCTTTACCACCCTCGATGTCAAACTCCACGGAATAGTTGTAGCCTATTTCATCTATAGGCAGTGTCATTCCCGGTGTCACTTCAGCGAGTTCAAGAACGGTGGCTGAATCTGCTGAATGGCGCGCAAGGAAATTCACTCCCGGTGCTTCACCAAGCTCCGGTCTTCTTGTCTCGAATGTGTCGAAAGGCACGGTAACGTCAGCTCCGTTCCATGTTTTTGCCGCCATGACCGGGAGTGAGTGCATTATGCGGTGATGAACATCGCGCACAGTGATGCCGTTGTTCGGGTGGTCGTTCCACACAGCGAACATGCCGCCTCTTATCTGCGGATGGTTTTCGGGCAGCTTAACGGTGTTTACGTATGCGGGTGTCCACTCCTCATAGAGTTTCTTGTTGTCAAGGTAGTCGTAGTAGTAACCGGCTTTGGGTACGATGTAAACCCATCTGTCAGGCACCGAAACCACGTTATATCCGAGGGCAATCATATCCTCAGGCTTTGCATAGTCGTTGCTCCACAGATACATTTCAACTCCGTCAACCTCAACCGGTGTTTTG
>JAIDQW010000398.1 GCA_029062075.1 Paramuribaculum sp. | reverse complement strand
TTGACAGCCGAATCGCCAAAACCTACAAGCAGGCACAGACCGGTGGCGACAAAACCGCAAAAATGCAATATGAGGTTCTCGCCAAAATAAAAGAAGCCCTTGAAGCCGGCAAACCGGCAAGATCGGTAACACTTGAAACTCCCGATGAGGAGAAATTTGCACACGAGCTTTTCCTCCTCACCTCAAAGCCGGTCCTTTATGTCTGCAATGTTGACGATGCTTCTGCTGCTACAGGTAATGCATACGTTGAAGCTGTGAAAGAAGCGGTTAAGGATGAGAACGCCGGAGTACTGATTGTTGCCGCTCAGACTGAAGCTGAGATTGCCGAGCTGGAGACATTTGAAGACAGAAAGGAATTCCTCGAATCTATCGGACTTGAAGAATCAGGCGTCGCAAGACTAATCAGAGCAGCATACGCGCTTCTTGACCTACAGACATTCTTTACGGCAGGTGCTGACGAAGTGAGGGCATGGACATTCCTCCGCGGCAGCAAAGCTCCCAAATGTGCCGGAGTGATTCACACTGACTTTGAAAAAGGATTTATTCGCGCGGAGGTCATAAAGTACGAAGACTACGTGAACCTCGGCTCGGAAGCCGCGGTAAAAGCAGCCGGAAAAATGGGTGTGGAAGGCAAGGAATATGTCGTGCAGGATGGCGACATAATGCACTTCCTCTTCAACGTTTAATCAACCCCGCTTTAACAAACCCAAAGGGCTTCTGTAAAGCGAGATACAACCACAAGCATCAGAATAGCCCCTGTAGGGACATGATGTATCATGTCACCCTCATTCGTGTGGGGCGCCTTTGAGAGGATATATAAAAAGAGTTCCGGAGAGCAGTTGTTTATCCGGAACTCTTTGCATAAAAGACATCGCACCCGATGCCTTACATTATTTCACCACGACCTTAACTACTTTGCCGCCGGGAATTCGGACAATATAGATGCCGGGACGGAGACCGCTTGTGGCCACTCTCCTGCCGTTGAGGTCATACACCTCGATACCCTCCGGAGCGATAATGCTACCACCCTCAACTCTTATCGCATTATCTCCTTCACTTTCAAGCCCATCAATTCCGGCAGGTTCAGCTTTCACAATCACGTTGCAAGAAGCGGTGAGACCATTAGCAGTGGTAACGGTAATAATCGCAGTACCCTCTTTAATTGCTGTCACCAAACAGTTTGCATCAACAATAGCGATTTTATCGTCTGAACTCTTCCATGTAACACTCTTGTCCGTCGCATTTTCGGGAGTGATTATAGCTTTGAGAGTTGTTGATTCGCCTTCGGCAAGCTCAACATCCGCAAGTTCCATTGTAATTCCTATCGGCCGGATTTCGTTAATTCCAAGAATATCAAAGAAATTCTTCCAACCGTCGGCTTTTCTGTAATCGTCAGTGCTGGTATCAGGAATGCGCAGAGAAACATTCTTATACACAACCTGCTCAAAGCCGTTGTTGGGCAGAGTCGGAGGAACCGTAGCAAGTACGGTTATATTCTTTATAGAGCTGCAGCCGGCAAAGTCGCCTGTTCCGATTGATGTAACTTTGTCACCGAAAGTAAGATTTGTAAGTGAAGCCTTACCGGTAAACGGCAGTCCGGATGTGTCTCTGCCGAGATAGAGTGTAGCTATCGGTACGCCATTGAAAACGTCTGTGCCGCAGTCAAGCAATTTCTCACCATCCTCAGCCTCAACCTCAATCAGATTTGTGCAGCCTGCAAAAGACTCCTTGCTAATTTTGACAACCGAAGCGGGAATAATCAGTTTTTTTATATCTGTACGGTTCTTGAAAGCGTCCTCACTAATCTCTGTTACAGGACATTTCTTGCCGTCAATCTCAATTTCATCAGGAATTCTCAGAGTGCCGTTCGAATCGGTTTTACCACCGGTAACTCTCGCAAGGTCCTCGCCATATTCACCACCGCCGGGAGCAATCTCTATATCAATGCCGTCAATGCTTACGGTCTGAGGCACTACAGTCACAGTGCAGGAGGCAGTAAGACCATTTGAGGTCGTTGCTGTAATTATCACTGAACCTTTATTGATTGCAGTTACCAACCCATTGCTGTTTACCTGAGCCACATAAGTATTTGAAGAAGCCCAATAAATATTTTTATTATCTGCAGTAGAAGGTTTTATTTCAGCCATTAGATTTAACTCTTCTCCCACAGTTAATGTTAAAGAGTTTTTATTTAAGAGAATTTCTGAAGGATTAATACTCATTATTTTAATAGTTGCATGAGAATATGGATTACTCCAACCCGACCACTGTCCTGATGAACCTCCTACTGAATCGTATTTTGGATCTATATAAAAGGAATACCCAGCCTTAGGAACAAATATTGTACATCCTGATAATTCTGTGCCTTCACTAAATGAGCTACTCCAATCACCGATTTTTTTACCTTTTCGAAATATTGGAGGAATTACACGATTTATTATAAATGTTGCTTTAGTTGTGGTAGTAATACACCATGATTCATTATTAAAACTGGTTACGCTATCTCCGAGTTCTATTACCTGTCCATTCTTAATTGGAAAGGAGTTCGTGTAATATATCTTTAATGAGTTGGGTAATTTAAGGGTATCGGGGGTAAATGATGATTTCTCAAAAGCTAATTGTTCAATTGTTTCTATACTATCAGGTAAATTAATTGAGTTCAATGTTGTACATTCTCTAAAAGCACACTTCCCTATTAACTGAAGAGAATTAGGACTAGTTACAGTCTTTATTTTAACATTGCCGCCGTAAGAATTATATTTATAATTATCAAATGAGTATTCAGCAATGGATGTTACACCATCTCTTAAGATAAGATGCGTTGGTGATGATGCTGCTCCACTACCTCCAGCATATATAAATCCCCATAACGCATTATTATATATTGAACAATTAGCACTTCCATATATTAGTGTATCAACTTCAATGTATTTTAGAGGTTTAACATTTGATTGAGGAATAGGTGTTGTAATTGATTTAGGTAATGC
>JAIDQW010000397.1 GCA_029062075.1 Paramuribaculum sp. | reverse complement strand
TTGCCATACAGTGAGTTTGCTGAAATCACCTTTCATGTCTGTGTTTGTTTGTCTAATCGACTAATGACTGGAGACTAATCGACTGATACAGACTTTTAGTGAGTCTTTCCAGTAGGGTATTTTTATGCGGAAAGTTTCCTTGAATTTGGTTTTGTCAAGCACTGAGTAGGAGGGACGTTTAACGGAAGAGGGGAATTCGCTTGATTTGCAGGGTTCTATAACGCAGTTGGTGTGTCCGGACATCTCTGCAATCTCTTTGGTAAAGTCGTACCATGAGCAAACTCCCTCATCCGAGAAGTGGTAAATACCCTCTTTGCCTTCATATTTGCCATTGTCAATTATATCGACAATAGCTTTTGCAAGGTCTCTGGCATAGGTAGGTGTTCCTGTCTGATCAATCACCACCTTGAGTTCGGGTTTGGTTGCAGTGAGATTGAGCATCGTTTTCACGAAATTTTTGCCGAACTCGGAGTATAGCCATGCTGTGCGGATGATAATAGCTTTGCATCCGCTTTCAGCAATTTTCTGTTCGCCATGTAGCTTGGTGACACCATATACTCCTGTGGGATTTGTCGGTTCTGTTTCATTTCGCGGAGTATTGCCCTGATTACCTCCAAAAACATAGTCGGTTGAGATATGAATAAGAGTGCAACCGTTTTTCTTTGCTGCTTCAGCAAGGTATCCTACAGCCTCAGCATTAAGCTTTTCGGCAAATTCTGTCTGCTCCTCGGCTTTTTCAACATTAGTGTATGCGGCGCAATTAACGATAATATCGAAGTTATTGCAGCTCACTCCAAGGTCAACCGTCTCTTTATCAGTGATATCTATATCATCAACATCGGTAAAGATGTATTCGTTTGCGGAATGTTCGGCTGCGATTTTCAGGCATGTTCCGAGCTGCCCGTTTCCGCCTGTCACGAGTATTCTCATTTCTTGTAAAGGTCAATATTTAAGTCAAATGGAGAGTCAAACTCTGCAAGAATCGGGTGATTCTTGTCCTTCTCTGACAGGATCGCGCTGTCAAGTGTCATCCTCCAGTCAATACCGAGTGAAGGGTCAAGACTAGAGATGCCACCATCCGCTTCAGGATGGTAGAAA
>JAIDQW010000396.1 GCA_029062075.1 Paramuribaculum sp. | reverse complement strand
AGCTAAAGCTATAGGAGCATCAAACATCACTACCGATAGCGTGGATGCCGATAGTGTTGAACAGCTCGTTGAACTCTTCAACCGTCACAAACCCGAACTGGTTATCAATGTGGCGCTCCCCTATCAGGATCTCACAATCATGGAGGCTTGCCTTGCCTGCGGAGTGAACTATCTCGACACTGCGAACTATGAGCCTAAGGATGTTGCACACTTCGAGTATTCATGGCAATGGGCTTACCGAGAGAAGTTTGAAAAAGCCGGACTGACAGCTATTCTCGGATGTGGATTTGATCCCGGAGTATCAGGAGTGTTCACCGCTTACGCTGCCAAACATTACTTCAGTGAAATGGAATATCTGGATATTGTTGACTGCAACGCCGGCGACCACGGTAAAGCTTTTGCAACCAACTTCAATCCGGAAATCAATATCCGCGAGATAACCCAGAACGGCAGATACTGGCAGGATGGCAAATGGGTTACCACCGGACCGCTTGAAATACATAAGACATTAACATACCCAAATATTGGCGGACGCGAATCATATCTCCTTTACCACGAGGAGCTCGAAAGCCTTGTGCAGAATTTCCCGACAATCAAACGCGCCCGCTTCTGGATGACATTCGGTCAGGAGTATCTCACACACCTGAGAGTTATTCAGAATATCGGTATGGCGAGAATAGATGAAGTGGATTACAACGGCACAAAGATTGTTCCCCTCCAGTTCCTGAAAGCTGTTTTGCCCAATCCTCAGGACCTTGGTGAAAACTATCATGGCGAAACCTCAATCGGATGCAGAATATCAGGACTTGACAAGGATGGCAAGCCGATGACCTATTATATTTACAATAACTGCAGCCACGAGGAAGCGTACAAGGAAACCGGTATGCAGGCAGTGAGCTACACAACCGGTGTTCCGGCAATGATAGGAGCCATGATGTTCCTTACCGGAAAATGGAAAAAGCCGGGAGTGCACAATGTAGAGGAATTCGATCCCGATCCGTTCATGGAGCAACTACCGTTGCAGGGTCTCCCCTGGCACGAGGTTCTCAACGGCGACTTGGAGGTGTAATCTCTTCAAGAAGTTTTTCAAGATACGGAGTTGGATTCAACTCATAGGCGCGGCGCAGATATTCTGCGCCCGCTTTTTTATTGCCGGAATTTATTGCGCCATTGCCAAGATAGAGCAACGCCTCAATATTATCGGCATCCTTAGCCAGAATGGTTTCATACACCTTCTTCGCCTGATCAATCTCATTGCAATCAAGGTATCCCTGAGCAAGAGCCTGCATGAATCCTATATCACCGGGCAAGCCACGGAGCATCTTCGCAGCATAATCAACAGCCATAGGACCGTTATGTCTGAAAAGATAGTATTTCAGCAGTCCGGAACTCACTACCCTGTCAAGCCAAGGTTCATAAGTCACCACATCGCTCATATATTTTTCAAGAATGTCTGCCTGACCTATGCTTATAGCCTGATTGAACACTCCGCTGAAGAGGGAATCAACTGCAACCCTGTTCTTAAAAGCATTCTCGGTGAGGCGCTTCTGCGCGCTGCGGTCATCTACCATTCCGGCAACCGCTATCGCCTTTGCATATAGATTGCAATCAGCGGGGCGCTCATCTATCATCAGGTAGTACATGGCCAGTGCGCTGCGCCACTCTTTCTGGGCACAGAAACGGGAAGCTTTCGCTGCCACGGAATCATACGGGGTTTCCGCATGGCTCCGGATAGCGAAAGCTAATACAGTAATAACTAATAAAAAAAACTTTCTTAACATCTTAGTTCACAATTGATAACCGCATCTACCAGATATAGTCCTCTTATCTCGCTGCGGTCAACAATCATGTCATCGTATGCCGGATTCGCGCTTACGAGTCTTACTTTGTCATCACTATCAGCCTTACGCAGATATTTAACCAATCGGTAGTCGTCCATCACTATAACGTATATCTGACCCCAAAAGATGTTATGATTGTCATTTTGCGGGTTGATAGCCACATAACCGCCGGGGGCGATAACCGGCATCATGCTGTCGCCGCTCACTTTTACAATAACATCGTTTCGCTTTAGGCGAGGCATGCTTATATGACCTATAATGCGATCATCTGTAAACATTCTTGAAAGCTCTTCCGTGCCGGCAACCACATCAACATCGTAGATAGGCACTGCAACCGGCAGCGCGGAAGAGGGACGCTCCGGAGTGAAATTCGCCATTCCGGCTTTTCCGAAAGGCACATCGCTGCCATCTTTCAGCCATCTCTTGGACACTCCGAGATTCACCACTATTTTATTCAGCAAACCTTCTGTTATAGGCAGTTTGCCGTTCATGTGCTTGGACATATTTGTGGCGTCAAGACCAACACGGCGGGCAAATTCTCCCTGCGTGATACCCATTTTACGGATTAGGAATCTGATTCTGTCAACAGGTGTTACTGCACTTGTAAAATCTTTTGGTTCTTTGGCGTCTTTTTTCATACAAATTGATTATAGGTGTGGTATTTGCCGCAAATTTAATCCGTTTTGGGCTTACTGCCAATTATTACGGGCTATATTACACGGTTTTATACTTTTTTAATGTGCAATAGCTATAATCGCAGTGTCCAAATTATAATAGTCAATGATTTTATTACCAAAACCGGGTATTGATGCGCTGTTGCCATTAATAGCTATGTCATGCACCGTTACATTCGCTGATTCCGCTGCTTTGAATGCCGCCTCTTTTGCCGTCCAGGCATGAAGGAGACTTTCGCTGCAATCATCCGGTCGCATAAACTTGTGTCTTATCCTATCAAGCTGCTGCCGGGGTGCCTCTATATCCACCCCTATGGGCTTGTCTCCCACTGCCACAACGGCATATCCTGCGCCATGGCTCACTGAGATGTACTTTTCTGTGCCTTCCACAAATGGCGCTCCGCTCGGCTTATGGCTGAGTTCCGAACCAGCGAACAGACTTATTATCATCTCCCTGACCGTGGATTTTTCTCCTTCACGCCCCGGAGCTTTAAGTTTCTCTACATATATATTATATATAGGTGTGGCAACCAGGAGTTCCATTATCTCAAAAAAGAATATCTGATGTCCCGCACAACAGATTGCAGCAACGGAGCCACCGAGTCGGGAGTCACTGAAGAATCATCGAAACTGAATGCCCCGCCGGTAAGCCTACCGTTACCGAGTGCCACAAACTGTACCGGTGTCGGAGTATAACCGGGTTCGTAAAATATTAGTACGCGGTATGCCGAGTCTGTAGAATAAAACTCCTCCTCACTCACCGCTGCGCCACCGCAGTTCATAACCATCCGCTCAATTCGTGAATGCAGCTGAGCTTCCTCTTCTCCGGGGTGCAATACCACACTTGACAAATGCAAGGTAGCCTTATACGCCGGATACCTAACATCCCACCATGAGGCTTCGGATGTCTCTGAAACAGCCTGCGCCTGTGTGGATGAGTTTATATAAAACTCAATAGGGAAGCAGGAAAGTTGTCTGTAAGCAGAGTCGTAGATTTCAGGGCGGGGATAAGCAATTGCACGGGGATAACTTCTGTCGCTTCTTCCGCAAGCCGACAAGGTCAACACCGTGAGTATGCCGAGCAGAATTGTTTTCACTTTACCGATTCCTGAATTTCCGGCATTACCTTCACGCGGACACTTGCTATTCGGTGACCGCTGATATCAAGAATCAGGAAACGGCACCGGTCATACACCAGCGGCTCCTTCTCTTTCGGGAAATCGCCTTTTATAGCGAGCAGCATACCTGCAAGGGTCTCGCAATCCTCAGCCACATCCTTATAGTCATCCTCGTCAAGCCCAGTCACCCGGAAAAAGTCACCGAGAAGTGTCTTGCCTTCAAAAACGTATGTGTCATCCGGAAGTTTCTTATAGGTTTTCTCCTCGTCATCGTACTCGTCATTGATGTCACCTACAATCTCCTCCAGCACATCCTCCATGGTTACAATGCCCTGAGTTCCCCCGAATTCATCAATAACAATTGCCATGTGGATTCGTCTGCGGCGAAAATCTTCAAGCAGGTCATCTATCATTCTGCTTTCCGGTACGAAGTATGGCTTTCTCAGCAGCTTATGCCAGTCGAAATCGGGCTTAGCCTTACCGATATAGGGCAGCAAATCGCGGGAGTAAAGCACCCCGCGGATATCATCCTGGCTGCCGTTGCACACCGGCAGACGGCTATAGCCGCTTTCCACCACAACCGCCATAACATCGTCAAAAGTATCTTCAAGATCTATTGTCGTCATATCTACTCGCGGGGTCATGACCTCACTTGCGGTGGTATCGCCGAACTTGAGGATACCTTCGAGCATCTCCTTATCATCGCCAGCCTGAACATCAGTTATGGCGAGAGCCTGAGTCAGGTCATCGGCGGTAACATCATCATCACCTTTTTTCACCACCTTATTAACAATCGTGGTGCTCCTCTCCAGCATAGAGGATATGGGACGAAGAATAGTCATCATAACCTTTACCCCTGATACAGAAAAATTTACCCATCGCATATTATCACTGTTAGCCACCAGCTTGGGCAAAATCTCACCGAACAGTAATATCAGGAATGTAAGTATTACCGTCTGGAGAATGAAACTAAGCACCGGACTCATCCCCTCAAATACAGGACCGAGCGCATAGTTACACAGCACTACGATGGTTACGTTTACAAAATTGTTTGCAATGAGAATAGTTGCAAGAAGTCGCTCGGGATGCTTCACAAGACTAATAATAGTCTCTCCCTTACGGCTCTCTTCGAGGTCTTCCAGCTGATTCTCGGTAAGCGAGAAAAACGCTATCTCGCTACCGGACACAAAACCGGAAATCATAAGCGCTACCAGAGCGCAAGCCAAAGCTACAATCTGACCGACACTGAATTCCGGTATCGCGACAGACACTGCTGAAAAGATGCCGGCAACACAATCTGCCGCTGGCAAAGGATCTATATCCAATTCTTTATAATTTAGTTAGACAATCAGACACTCATCGGAGTATCCGTTTTTTACACCGCAAAGATAGTCAACAACTTGCAAACCACAACACTTTTCCTCCCTATTTTCACACATATATTATGCCGGCTACTCCTCCCGATTCTGCATCATCTCCCCACCACCCATAAAGTCCTTAAAGACCCTAATGACCTTAAAGCCCTTATCCCCCTACCTCGCATATTCAATTATCTCATAAAACCACCTCCTTATTTTTGATATTTTAATGATTTCACATATCTTTGCAGTGTAAGTAATAAACTCTTCCCATCTTAAGTCCTTAAAGTCCTTAATGACCCTAAAGACTTTAAAGACCTTACCTTACCCACCCACAGGAG
>JAIDQW010000395.1 GCA_029062075.1 Paramuribaculum sp. | reverse complement strand
GGCTATACCCCGATAGGCTCTATGGACCTTACCGCCTTATACTCCGCGCCTACAAAAAAAGATATTCATTTTGCCGCCGGAGTGGTGGTGAGAAGCCTGCACCTCAAGGAGTTTCTTCAACTGTTGCCGCAGATAGACTCGGTTCTGCCCCTTCTGCGCGAAGTGAACGGCATAATAACCGCCGATGTGGCTATGAGCACTCAGATTGACTCGATGATGAACCTGAAGTTCAACACCTTCAATCTGGTGATGAAGCTTTCCGGCGACAGCCTGGTGCTTGTTGACAACAAGACCTTCGAGAAGATGGCGAAATGGCTGATGTTCAAGAAGAAAAACCGCAACCTGATCAACAGCATGAAGGTTGAGCTGATGATTAAGGACACCAAGCTCGATGTATTCCCGTTTGTGTTTGACTTTGACCGTTACCGTATAGGAGTGAGCGGACACAATACTCTTGACATGGACCTTGACTATCATATAGCTGTGCTGAAATCGCCCATACCGTTTAAGTTCGGGGTGAATATCACCGGAAAGCCCGGTCACCTGAAAGTGAGATTCGGCAGAGCCAACTTTGACGAGAACAAGATAGCCTTCAGCCATCAGCTCACCGATACCCTGAGAATGAATCTGGTGAACGAAATCCGCGAGGTGTTTAAGTTCGGTGCCCGCACCGGCAAGCACACAGAGCTTATTCTGAAAAACCCGAAACAGACAGCCGCCGAATTCCTGGTTGCGGACACTCTGACGCATGAGGATTCGCTGATATTTATTCAGGGAGGTGCGATTGAGGGTCCGTCAGCTCCACCGTTTCCAATGACTGATTATCCTTCAAAGGATAAGAAGAAAGACAAGAAGAAAAAACACCACTGATGTTTGAGCAGTATATAGAGCGCTTTCTGACGCGCCATGACTATAAAACGGTTGAGCTGTGCGCCGCCCTGATAGATATGGACGGTACCCTTTACGACTCCATGCCACGCCACGCTCAGGCTTGGATGAGAATGGTGAGCGAGATCGGCATCCATGCAACCCCGGAGGAGTTTTTTCTCTACGAGGGGCGCACAGGTGCCTCAACAATCAATCTGCTGTTTAACAGGGAATTCGGCAGAAATGCCACTGAGGATGAAATAAAGGAGCTGTACCACCGTAAAACCGTTTATTTCACCGAATTGCCGGATGTGAGTCCTATGCCCGGAGCGCAGAAACTCATGCAGGAGCTTGAGGCAGCCGGCTTGAAACGAGTGCTGGTGACCGGTTCCGGTCAGAGCTCACTTATAAACCGTCTTGACAATGATTTTCCCGGAGCATTCCCGCCAGACATGCGAATTACGGGACGCGATGTGGTGAAAGGCAAGCCGGCTCCGGAACCGTATCTCGCAGCCATGAAGAAAGCGGGAGTAAGCCCTTGGGAGAGCATAGTGATTGAAAACGCCCCTCTCGGTGTTGAGGCGGGCGATGCCGCCGGAGCCTTTACGATTGGGGTGACCACCGGACCGCTCCCCGGCAAGGCGCTTGAAGAAGCCGGAGCGGCGGTAGTGTTTGCCGATATGCCCGCACTGGCAGCTCAGATGCCTCAGTTGCTCGCAGAATTCGCCAAAATGTCAAACCGTTAATCAGACAAACCGATGTTATCACAACAATCTCAGGAACTAATATTTTCAAATAGCGTTGCGCAAGCCATTGAAAAGTGGGTCAATACCGCCAGACCGTCAAAACTGTTCGTAATCGCAGACAGCAACACCGCAGAGCTTTGTCTGCCGGTAATAGAGCGGGAGAGTAAAGTGATAGCGGACGCTCACAGGATTGTTTTCCCGGCAGGTGAGACACATAAGAATCTGGATACTCTGGCAAGCATCTGGGGCGAGCTGTGTGACTACGGAGCAAGCAGGAGCGCAGCAGTTGTTAACCTCGGAGGGGGTGTTGTTACCGATATGGGCGGTTTCGCGGCGGCAACCTTCAAGCGCGGCATAAGATTTGTGAATGTGCCCACTACCCTTCTTGCGGCTGTGGATGCGGCTGTGGGCGGGAAAACCGGAATTGATTTCCACGGATTCAAGAATGAGATAGGTGCCTTCTGCTGCGCCGATGCAGTGATTATCTCCACTCTGTTTTTCAACACTCTGCCTCAGAGCGAGCGCATGAGCGGATTTGCCGAAATGCTGAAACATTCTCTCATTGCCGGCGGTGACGCATTCAGCCGCCTCACCAGTGTCAAAGAGATGGATTTTGCCGGAGCCGGGTTCCTTGAGCTGCTGAAAGAGAGCGTGTTGGTAAAGAAACGGATTGTTGAGCAGGACCCGACCGAAAAAGGTCTCAGAAAAGCTCTGAATCTGGGTCATACAGCCGGTCACGCTTTTGAATCGTGGGCACTTGAGCAGGGAAAGCCGGTGCCACACGGCTATGCGGTGGCTTGGGGACTGGTGGTTGACCTTGTGCTGTCACATATACAGCTCGGCTTTCCATCAGAAACTCTTCGCGCAGTGTCAGCCTTTATCGAGGAGAATTACGGCAGGATAGCCATTGACTGCAGCGATTATGACACACTGGTAGAGATAATGCGTCATGATAAGAAAAATGCGGGTGACGGCAGCATCAGCTTCACCCTGCTGCGTGCCCCAGGTGAGGTGGATGTGAACCGTACCGCAACTCCCGAGGAAATCTCAGTAGCTCTTGACATCTTCCGCGACCTGCTCCACATCTGAACAAAACAGATTAGATGATTCAATGAAACTACCGGTGTGGATGGTATCTTCGCTTATTTTTTATTAGGGGCTATCTGCTGATACGTTGCATTTTTTGTAATTTTGCGCTGCAATGAGAAGAGTAATTACATTATTTGCAGCTGTTGTAAGCGCATTTGCGACGGCGAATGCTGAACCGAATGACAGTACCAAGGTGAGCTATATACCTAATTTTCATGGCACTGTGAGAGCTCGTTTTGAGTATGCCACCGATAATGGCGAGTATCGCTTTCAGGTGCGCAATGCCCGCTTCACCATAAACGGTAATATATGCCGCGAGGTAAGCTATTTTGTAAACACCGACCTGTGTGACCGCGGCAAGATGAAGATTCTTGATGCCTGGGCGAGAGCGGAGTTTATTCCTCATCTGAGTCTCCAGGCGGGTCAGTTCAGAATGCCTTTCGGTGTTGACCCGTTTCGTGCACCTCATCAGTACTATTTTGCAAACCGCTCATTCATAGGCAAGCAGATGTGTAATTACCGTGCGGTAGGTGCGATGCTTATCTATGATTTCACATCTTTTCCTCTGAAACTGGAGGCAGGTGCATTTAATCCCTATACCATCGGTGACCATACCGGTTGGGAGAAAAAGCTTGCTGCGGCGGGTAAAGCTACCTTAGGTTTAGGGGAGTTCAAAATCAGTGCGGGTGGTTCAACCATCCGTCCCTCGGGAGTGAGAGCCAATCTTGCAGGGGGCTGCCTGAGCTGGAGCCACCACAGATGGATTGTGGAGGGTGAGTACATGTACAAGCATTATGCTCATGGCGCGAGCAAGAACGCTCACGCTTACAGTGTTTTCTCCAACTACTATATGCCTGTAAAAGCCGGTATTTTCAACCGCGTGTCGGTTCAGGGGCGTTTTGATGGAATTACCGACCACTCAGACTGCGCAACAGATGAAAACGGGTTGCTGCATATAACCGATGCCGCGAGAAACCGCATCACAGCGGGAGCTACCTTAACTTGCATGAAAGCAAAAAATATGTATTTCGACTTCCGTGTCGATTACGAGAAAAACTTCTATAAGCACGGTTTCAAGCCTGCGCCGGAGTATGGTGACAAGTTAGTTGCCGAGATCGTGCTCCGCTTCTGAATCCCCTTTCTTTCCGCTCTTTCGGCGTGGGTTTTCAGGGAACCATCCTTTAGCCACTCGCTGCTCCTGCTCAAATATCTCCTTGATGGTCCAGAAAGATGAAAAGGCTGTCACACCGAGTAGGGTTGACCAGAGCACAGATTCGATAATAAGCGACAATGCGCAGCAAACTATTCCAATTATAAGGAACCACCACCAGCAACGGGTGCCGAAGTAGTAATGACATTTGATTACTATCGGGTGAAACAGTCCTATTATTAAGAATGTGCATAGACCGATAATCAGCCCGGTAAAATTGTATTGGGTGAGAAGGGTAGTCATTAATAGGGAGTCGTTAGTCGTTTAGAAGGGAGTTTTTTAGGCATTACCAGCCGCCGGAGGCGCCGCCGCCACCTGTCATGCCACCGCCGAAGCTTCCTCCGGAAAAGCCTCCGCCACCAAAGCCTCCTCCGCCACCGCCGGGAATTATTACCACCGGTGGAACAGGCACTTTGGCTATTTCGTATGGTGTATTTGAGTTGTTCTTACAGTTCAGACAAGAATACATCTTTACCCCGCGTCCTTTTGTAGTGGTTGTAGGCCGGGCAATAACCCTGTCAGCAACAAGATAGCATGCTCTGGCTCCACAGTGCGGGCAGACAGTGTATTCTGACGCTTCGTTAATGAATGGAATAATATCCTTTTCCCCACAATTATCGCAAAGCCATACATCATAATCCACCGAATTAATTTTCTCTTCAGTGTCCTGGGCGGGTGTGAGATAATCATTGTCGCGCTGCTCGTCAAGCTTATGCATCTGATGCGAACAGTTGGGACATTTACGGGGAGTGTTGCGCAAACTTTTCATTTTGCGGTTCAGGAACAGGTAAGCCAGAAGCGGCAACCCTAATCCGAGACAGCCGAGCATTAACACAGGCACCTTGAAGCTCTTCAACTTGAAATATCGCGATGCCGGGTCTAATTTGCGTGTGGAATAAAGCGCATACACAATGAGAGCCACAGCTATGGCTAATAGAGTGCAGCACAGGTATATAATCATGCTCCACAAAGAGCTGAAATCTTCCGGTTCACCGGAGCGGCGTGAATCGTTGGCATATTTGGATCGCACCTCAGCCGCAGCTTCGGGGTTCGTTAGATACGTATTAACCGCCTCTATCGCAGCTGTCACACCACCGTCATAGTCTCCGCTACGGAATCGGGGGAGCATCTCATTGCGGATAATGCGCCCGCAAACCACATCGGGCAACACACCCTCCATTCCATAACCGGTGCGCATGGTAACCTTGCGGTCGTTCTTGCTTACAAGAATAAGGAGGCCGTTGTCATTATCCTTCTTGCCGATACCCCACTTCTCAAAAAGTTTGGTAGCAAAATCATCAATATCTCCCGAATCGGTTTCATCAATTGCCACCACCACAACTTCAGCGGAAGTGGAATCCCAAATGGATTTTAGAGCTGCATCAAGCTGCGACACCGTTCCGGCAGAGAGTACTCCGTCCGGATTTGAAACATATCTGCGGGCATCCTCAACATGTACGTTAGGAATCTGATCGACGCTTCTCGCGGTGGCTGCAAGAGCGATGAGCATTGGCAGTAAAAGGAATAGAATACGCTTCATAAGCGCAAATTTACACAATAACCGCGAAAATAATGGTATAGGTGTGATTTTGCTGCGGGAACAGCATTTTTATTTTGCCGGCAAGAACCGTTTGTGAGACTTACAACCCGGCTAAAAGATCGGGCCGGTCAGTACCTCCATTTTTGAGAAAGCGAAGAGTTTTTTGCCCAGGTCTTTAAGGGAGGCACCAATGTGATAGACGTCCTCATCTATAACCAGGAAACGGTCATGCGCTTTGGTGTATTTATGGAGCGTGACACCCGGCTGACGCTTGGACAATTGAATCAATACAGAGTCATCGAGGTAATTATCAATCACAACTATGCGGGTTACGGCTTTACGGATAAGGTCGGATACAAGCGCGTAGGCATCAAATATCTGACCGTTGAAAAACACACCCTCCTTGGGCTGGAGTGAGGAGCGGACAAAGAAATCCACCTTCTCGTCAAGTTGAAGCAGATGACGGTCGTGCTCTGACAGACGCCTGTCGATTCTGTCCTCCAGCTGCATCAAACGCTGATTTATAGAATAACCCCTCAGCAGATAATCTTTCAGAATCTGAAGTGCCCAGATTCTAAATTGTGTGCCTCTGACTGACTTTACCCGATATCCTACAGATATAATCACATCAAGATTGTATAATTTGGTTCGATACTTTTTCCCATCTTTCGCAGCTAGTAAGGATTCCTTACTAACTGAATTCTCTACTAACTCTCCTTCCTTGAAGATATTACGGGTGTGAAGTGTGATATTATTTCTAGTTGTCTGAAATAATTCAGCCATCTGAGCCTGGGTCAGCCACACCGACTCATCTTCAACCCTTACGTCAAGAGCAAGGGTATCATCCGGATTATAGAGTATGATTTCTTTCAATTGGTTTGATTCCATACCACAACATTACACTCTGACAGGCAAGCAAACAAATTTTTCGGTGAGGTGATTAGACGGCAGGTGAAAAAAGGAAGCACACCTCTCACGAGGCGCGCTTCCGCTATATCTAACTTGAATTTTAGTATATGAAATATCTTTTGTATTCGATGACTGCTGCTACGGGTGCTTAACGGTAGTCGGCGAAGCGGGTCTGGAGCTCCTTGCGGGCGAAGAAGATACGGCTCTTGATAGTGCCGAGGGGGAGGTTCATCTCCTCGGCGATCTCCTCGTACTTGTAGCCGGCTACGTGCATGGAGAAGGGCACGCGGTACTTTTCGGGGAACTCGTTGATAGCTGCGGTGATTTCAGAAGCGGCGTAGCTGCCTTCCGGTGAGTCGATACCGCTGTCCTGGCTCAGGTTGAGGTGGTAGAGGTCTTCGGTCTGGTCAATGACGGTCGCGCTGCGGGCTATGCGGCGGTAGTTGTTGATGAAGATGTTGCGCATGATTGTGAACACCCAGCCCTT
>JAIDQW010000394.1 GCA_029062075.1 Paramuribaculum sp. | reverse complement strand
CGGGCGCTTAGCTCAGCTGGTTCAGAGCATCTGCCTTACAAGCAGAGGGTCGGGGGTTCGAATCCCTCAGCGCCCACCCGTCTATTGAATGATTTGCCACGCCTTAAGGAGTGGCTTTTATTTTGTCAATTGATTTGCACGGCAAAGAATTTAGTAAAAAAATCTCCGTGCCATTCAAATTATTATTACCTTTGCAAGGTAAATCTACCGGCTGCTCGAATGGTGGAATGGTAGACACGAGGGACTTAAAATCCCTTGGCCATTGCGGCTGTGCGGGTTCGAGTCCCGCTTCGAGCACAAACTTAAAGCGGCTGTATCAACAAATGATACAGCCGCTTTTTCCTAAGAGTCATTGCCCTCGCTCAATTCGCAATACTCCCGATTATCATAGAATTCGCGCGGTCTATAGCTGATGTATCAAGACTTGCAAGATATATCTGTGTTGTTTGCTCCGAGTCATGCCCCATCCCCTCTGATATTACAGAAAGTGGCACCCCTTTCGCCCTGGCTATGGATGCCCAGCTGTGACGAGCCACATATAGAGTCAGCGGTACTTGAATCTGAACCATGGCAGCAATCTTCTTAAGTGAACGGTTTATATTATATCCTGCGTTTCTGTATGCGCACCTCTCGTTCCGGCTGTTACTACTGATTATCGGCAGCAGATAGCAGCTATCCGTGGTAGGATATTTATTAATAATAGACTGCATTTGTTGTGTCCACTTAATCATCAGGAGTTGACCTGTTTTGCGGCGTCTGTATGTAAGGTACCCATTACTCAAAGCGGTCTTCTTAAGATATGCCATGTCAATAAGGCTCATACCGCGAAGCATAAAGCTGAGTATAAACATATCTCTTGCATAATCAAGGCGGTAGTTGAATGAAAGATCCAAGGCGTTTATCCGTTTGATAACATCTGCGGTCAGTGCACACTTTATGGTTTTATCCACACCTGTATATACATGCTTGAAAGGATTGCAGCTCTCTATCATGCCATCTTCCACCGCCCTGTTATATACCGCTCTGAGTATCCTCGCATAAAACGATACCGTGTTCATTGATAACCCTCTGCTCAGCAACCAACTCTGATAGGATTCCATATAGCGTGACGTGAGAAAATCAAGCCGTATATCCTCTCCTGCCCTAAATGCCATGAAGCTTCTCAACGTGGCATGATATGTTTCAGCAGTTCTGACCTTTCCGTTATTTTTGAGTCCGGCTGTAACCCTTTTCATAAAACCGATCAGCGAACACCGTGTGCTGAAGCCTGAGAATTCCGATATAACATCATCCACCGTATAGCTCAGCCCCCTCTTTTCCAGTGTTTTTACTATTATTCCGAGCCGCTCGGCATCCACGCTTATTTTATGCCGTATTTCCCTCAGCACACTCTCGCGGGCGTCTTCGATGACAAATTTTATCGCTGAATAATTATCATCCCATTCGTTTGAATAAATCCGATATTCGGTTTTTAACCACCGCTGTTTGCGCTGATGAGTTATAAGATAATAGATCAATCCTGAATCTCCGTGAGATCCTGATGTGCGGAATTTTACTTTTATTGTTGCCATATAGAATTAGTATAGTTAAAGATAAACGAATCACAAGAATAATACTAATTCCAAAAAAATAGCCACTATCACTCAAATTCACTACAATTCCAAAAAGCTTATATGGTTTAAAAAGACGAAAGAGACACCGAAGCGTCCCTTTCCAAATGTTTTCACAACGAATTTTCAGTCAATAGACTGTAATTCTTATTGTGATTAGCTCAGTTTATGTCGGTGGGGTAAATTTGCAGAGTTTGAGCATATTCGCTATTTTTGTGAAAAATAAATATCTCAAATTTACCGGAAAATGAAAAAAACATTGTGCCTCGCTATGGCTGCTTTAGCTCTTACAGCCTCCGCAC
>JAIDQW010000393.1 GCA_029062075.1 Paramuribaculum sp. | reverse complement strand
ATCTTATATCTCCTGACGAAGAGGACACCGCCTTGATATTTGCACTGTTAAGTGACTTAGCAACAGTGATGTCACCGGATGAATTTGTTGCGGCTGAGAATGAGTTGCTTATGATTTTGCTGACGAAAATGTCACCGGATGAGTTGCTGTACAAATTTACACTCTGCGCTATCGCGCTTTCGCACCTGATATCACCGGATGAATTACACATAGCATTGACAGATGAGCCTTTCAGCGAATCAAATTTTATGTCGCCGGAAGAGTTTGTTATGAGTTTTATTCTGGGTGCCTTTAGGTTCGAGCCAGTGATATCTCCGGATGAATTAGTTGCGCAAACGATTTCTCCGTCCCTCTCCAGAGCACTCATGATTCGTATATCCCCTGAACTGTTTGTGCGGAAAGAGGTCACATCGGGTGAATATACAATTACTTTAATAGTGCAATTTCCTCTGATTGTTAAGGATTCTGAGAATTTTACCGACAGGGTTTTGTCTTTATAATCTATTTTGACGAATCTGGTGAGATTTTCAGGTGCATAAATTTCAACTTTTTGGGTCGAGCTGTTATAATACTCGATATCTATCATAGTCTGAGTGACGACCTCCGTGACTCTGCTGAATTTCACGGGCACGGAACTTCTTAAATAAGTTGATGAAGGTTCCACCACAGTGTTAGCCTGAGCAGTCAGTGTGGCGAGGAGAATTGTGAAGAATGTGATAATTCGGGTCATATCTGATAAAAAATGATTCGTTTTTTATCTATATGACGCGGCAAGGTATGTAAACGTTACATTCCCGAATGTTAAATAGTGATTTCTCCGCAAATTGAGTGCCCGAAATGGTCACGAACCTCGTCCGGATGCAAACCCAGCCCGAAGAGATACATCAGTTTGGTCAGGGCTGCTTCGGCTGTGATATCATGTCCGGAAACCGCGCCACATTCTGCCAGTGCATCCCCGGCACGATATCGTTTCATCACTCCTCCGTTAACGCATTGTGTAACATTCACTATCACCACGCCTCTATCTATCGCCTCCCTGATGGCATCAATAAACCATTTGGCAGTAGGGGCATTGCCGGCGCCATAAGTTTTAAGCACTATTCCTTTTATGCCCGGTGTTGAAAGCTGGTGTCGGAGTGTGGCTTCCGTAAGTCCCGGAAAAAGGTCGATGCACATCACCGCTGTGTCCATTTTATAGTGGGTTCTCAGCGGACGGTGCTCAATGTTATGATACAGGGCATCGTAATCGAAATTTATGCCGAGACCGATCTTGGCAAGGGGAGGGTAGTTATTGCTCTTGAACGCATTGAAATTGTCTGCACTCATTTTTGTTGAGCGGTTTCCGCGCCAAAGATAGTTTTCAAAAAGAATAGCCACCTCCTGCACTGTAGGCATTCCAGTGGGTGTGAATGATGCTGCAATCTGAAGGGCTGTTATAAGGTTTTCCTCACCGTCGGTCCTCACTTCGCCTATAGGCAGCTGTGACCCGGTGATTATAACCGGTTTGCTCAGGTTCTCCAGCATAAAGGAGAGGGCTGAGGCGGTGTAAGCCATTGTGTCGGTGCCGTGAAGCACCACGAAACCATCGTATGCGCGATAGTTTTTTTCAATAGCCTCAACTATCTGTCCCCAATGGCTCGGATTCATGTCAGACGAATCTATCGGCTGATCGAATGATATATTATTTATCTCATAATTGAGTTTGCGCACTTTAGGCACATTATATATAAGGTGCGAAAAGTCAAACGGCTGTAAAGTATGTGTATCCGGGTTCTCAATCATTCCGATTGTGCCTCCGGTATATATGATAAGGAGTCTTGGGCGTCCGGATATATCTACCATACGATTATTATTTAACTTGAGCTCCCGGAACCACCGGTCCGGTCGGTCCGATCACAACTAAAGATCCGTCTGCATTCTCGGCGGAGAGAATCATGCCCTGCGATTCAATGCCCTTGAGTTTTCTCGGTGGAAGATTGGCTATGAAGCAAATCTGTTTGCCAACAAGTGTTTCCGGTTTATAGTGAGCAGCGATACCGCTTACAATCGTGCGTGTTCCGAGCCCGTCATCAATCTTGAATTTCAAGAGCTTATCAGCTTTAGGCACTTTCTCACATTCAAGCACAGTACCGACTCTGAGGTCTGCCTTCATGAATGTGTCGAAATCCACATCCGGAGCCTGGGGAGCTGCTTTGAAAGCTTTGACCTTGTTTTCCTCCTTGATTCTCGCCAGTCTGTCAAGTTGTGCCTGAATAGCGTTATCCTCAATTTTTTCAAAGAGCAGAACAGGTTCACCAATGGCGGTTCCGGCGGGAATGATGTCGAATTTGCCGAGAAGGCTCCATGACATCGCTTTGAGTTTGAGCATATCACACAGTGAAGCGCTCATGAATGGCATGAACGGCTCAAATGCCACGGCAAGATTGGCGCAAAGCTGAATAGCGCAGTTGAGAATCGTTGCAACTCGCGGCATATCGGTTTTCGCAACTTTCCAGGGCTCTGTCTCCTGCAGGTAGCGGTTACCGATTCGTGCAATCTCCATGGCATCTTTAAGAGCCTCGCGGAAGTGGAAGGTGTCAAGGTTAGCACCAAGCGATTTAGCAGATGCCTCTACCTCCTCCATCATCTTGCGGTCAATTTCAGCGAGTTCTCCTTTCTCAGGTAAAACACCGTTGAAGAATTTGTGAGTAAGCACAATTGCGCGGTTAACAAAGTTACCGAGCACGGCAACAAGCTCATTATTATTTCTTGCCTGGAAATCACTCCAGGTGAAGTCGTTATCTTTAGTCTCCGGAGCGTTAGCTGTTAGCACATAGCGTAGGGTGTCCTGCTTGCCGGGGAAATCTTTGAGATATTCGTGGAGCCACACTGCCCAGTTGCGCGATGTGGAAATCTTGTCACCTTCAAGGTTGAGAAACTCGTTAGCCGGTACATTGTCAGGCAACTGGAAGTTATCACCGTAAGCCATCAGCATGGCAGGGAATACAATGCAGTGAAACACGATGTTGTCCTTGCCGATAAAATGAATGAGGCGAGTATCATCGCTTTTCCACCATTTTTCCCAAGAGTCGGGAAGCAGCTCTTTAGTGTTTGAAATATATCCTATTGGGGCGTCAAACCACACATAAAGCACTTTGCCTTCGGCACCTTCAACAGGCACCGGAACACCCCATTTGAGGTCGCGGCTCACCGCTCTTGGCTGAAGTCCCATATCGATCCATGACTTGCACTGACCGTAAACATTGCTCTTCCACTCTTTGTGCCCCTCCAGAATCCATTTGCTCAGTGCCTCCTCATATTTGTTAAGCGGCAGATACCAGTGGGTGGTTTCTTTCCAGCTTACAGGGGCGGAAGTAAGGCGAGAGTGAGGGTCGATGAGATCGGTTACACTCAATGATGTACCGCAACTTTCACACTGGTCACCGTAAGCCTCTTTGCCACAGTGAGGGCAAGTTCCGGCAACATATCGGTCTGCAAGAAACTCTCCTGCCTCTGCATCGTAGGGCTGCTCGGATGTTTTTACTTCGAAGCAACCTTTATCATATAAACGCTTGAAAAACTCCGATGCTGTATCATGGTGAATGTCTGAAGTAGTGCGAGAATATATATCGAAACTGATACCGAGTTCAGCCATGGAATCTTTGATGATAGTGTGGTATCTGTCAACAATATCCTGAGGTGTCACACCCTCCTCGCGTGCTTTGATTGTGATGGGCACTCCATGCTCGTCGCTTCCGCCTATCATTATTACATCCTCTCCTTTGAGGCGCAGATAGCGGGCGTAGATATCAGCGGGCACATACACTCCTGCGAGGTGTCCGATATGCACCGGTCCGTTTGCGTATGGCAGTGCGGTTGTTATGAGGGTACGGTTGAATTTCTTTTCCATAGCTGAATATTTTTAGCGGCTACAAAGGTACTTAATTATATTGCAAAATCAAAGAGCAATTCTGTATGTGGTGAAAGCTATGCCTCTGCCTCCGAGTCCGCTCTTGAAAAGGAGTAGTCCGTTGTTAAGCTCACCGGAGTCCGGTTCGTTGGAGCTGCCCATGTCAAGGTAGCGGTATTCCTTGTGATATTTATTGTACAGATGGTGTATAAGAGCCGTCAGTGCTTTGGCTTTTCTACCTGTTTCATCAGAGGACATGTATTGCACCCTCACCACATCCTTGCAGAGGTATAGCACCGCTCCGGCTATCATTTTTCCGTTTAATGAGGCGGTGAAAAGTTTTATGTTTTCCTGAAAGCGTTTCTTCAGGAGTATAATTTCTGAAAGGGAGTGAACAGGTGCCGCATCGTGCCTGCTGAGCAGTTGTTCGGTTAGCATTAGCCAGAATCCGGAAAAGTCATTGGATTCTTGAACGTCCACGCCATAACCGTAAGCAAGTTTTATGCCCTGACGTGTGCTTTCATTCATTGGAGCGGGATGACGAAGGTCGGTCACGGAGGATAGTAAGCAACCCGTCTGAACCGCACCGAGTCGGTACAGGCAAAAGAGATCCTCCTCGGCAGAAAAGGTTTGGTAAATATGAGGCAGGGGCTTATAAATAAGTTCTGTTGCTCCTATATTTCGCAAAGTGGAGACCGCTGAGGTGAAAACTTCCTCCATAGTGGTGCCGTCAAAATGGCGGGAAGGGGATATCCATCCGCCGTAAGTCAGACCTCTGTGCGAGCTAACTGAAGCACCGCGGATTTCTGCCGGGAGCATGGCGATCAGCTTTCCGCGCCTGTTGAATGCCATGAGTGAACAATCCTCAAACCGATCGGCATGGTATTCCATATAATCGCGCTTAAACAGAAAAGTGCCGCAACGTGACCTGTCCAGAAAGTTATCCCACAGCTCCTTGTCGCCTGGAGTGTAGCGACGAATCTCCATTACAGGGCAAGCTGATATATTGCGGTTGTATCTTCAGCGCGCAGCGGCAGATAACCTCCGATAACCTCACCTTTATTAATATGAAGTCTTCTAACCATTTCCGGTATATCCGGATTTTCCACACCTAATTCGGCAAATGTCACCGGCAAACCGATGCTGCCGAAAAATGCTTTTAGACAATCAATCCCTTCTAATGCAGCTGCTGCATCGTCGTTCTCCTTAACGTCAAACACCCTGCGGGCATACTGGGCGATCTTGCCGGGGTTGCGCTTAGCCATAAATGTCATCCATGCCGGGAAGATGACCGCCAGACCCGCACCGTGAGTCACATTATACATCGCGCTTATCTCATGCTCTATCGCATGGCTCGCCCAATCTTCTTTCCTTCCGGTGCCGCAGATGCCGTTGTGAGCCAGGGTACCGCTCCACATAATATTGGCTCTTGCCTGATAATCGCCCGGATTCTTCATCACTTTGGGAGCTTCCTCGATAATAGCCTTAAGAATACCCTCGCTGACTCTGTCAGTAATCTCAACATTTTCGGTCGGGGTGAAATAACGCTCCATTATATGCGCCATCATATCAGCTATGCCGCTCGCGGTTTGATATGCAGGAAGAGTTACGGTCAGTTCGGGATTCATGATAGCAAACTTGGGACGCAACACATAATCTGTGCGCAGGGAAATCTTGATTTTTTCTGACTCAAGAGTTATAACCGAGTTGCCGCTGCCTTCACTCCCGGCTGCCGGTATGGTAAGCACCACTCCAACAGGGAGGGCTTCCGTGGCTGTGGCTTTGCCGCTGTAAAAGTCCCAGAAGTCGCCTGAATAGGGCACTCCGAGGGCTATGGCTTTGGCTGTGTCGATAACAGATCCGCCGCCCACGGCAATTATTGCGTCAACCGATTCGTTGCGACAAATTTCAATGCCTTTTCTCACAGGACCGTCAACAGGGTTCGGTTGCACACCACCGAGACTCACAAACCCGATGGAACTGTTTTTTAGTGAATCGCATACACGGTCAATAAGACCTGAGCGCACGGCTGATCCGCCGCCATATATTATCAATACTTTCTTTGCGCCTATTGAGGC
>JAIDQW010000392.1 GCA_029062075.1 Paramuribaculum sp. | reverse complement strand
AATCCAAGTTAGCAACACAAACGCACCCGTTTGGCGTGACTCTACTGTCAAGGCAGAACTCCCTTCAAAGCTTAAGCCGCTTGAGATCCTCGCCAAAAATCTTTGGTGGGTATGGAATAGCGATGCAAAAACACTTTTTCGTGATTTGAATCCTGATCTCTGGCGTAAAACCGGAGAAAATCCTGTGATGCTTCTTCAGAGACTTTCAACTGAGCGTCTCGACGAAATTTCCAAGGATGCGGAAATGATGGCTCGCATCGAAAAGGTGTATAAGCATTTCCAGACCTATATGTCCAAGCCCATGCGTAAGGACGTGCCTTCTGTTTCATATTTCTCTATGGAATATGGATTGTGCAATTGCTTGAAAATATATTCCGGTGGTCTTGGTGTTCTTGCCGGTGACTATATCAAGGAAGCATCTGACAGCTGTGTGGATATGACTGCTGTTGGTTTCCTTTACCGCTATGGATATTTTACTCAGACTTTGTCAGTTGACGGTCAGCAGATTGCTAACTATGAGCCGCAGAATTTCAATCAGCTCCCAATCGATTTGGTTACTGATAAAGATGGCAATCCTGTAATTCTTGAAGTTCCTTATCCCGGTAGAATAGTTTATTCACATATCTGGAGAGTAAATGTCGGAAGAATGAAACTGTATCTCATGGATACTGACTTCGACATGAACAGTGAATATGACCGTCCCATTACTCATCAGCTTTATGGTGGTGACTGGGAAAACCGTATCAAGCAGGAATATCTCCTTGGTATCGGTGGTGTGCTCATGCTCAAGAAACTTGGCATCAACTCCGATCTTTATCACTGTAATGAAGGTCACGCTGCTCTCCTTAACCTCCAGCGTCTCGTTGATTTTGTACAGGATAAGGGACTTGATTTCGCTACAGCTCTTGAAGTTGTCCGCTCATCGTCTCTTTACACTGTTCACACTCCGGTGCCTGCCGGACACGATTATTTCGACGAAGGTCTCTTCGGCAAATATATGGGTGAATACCCCGCAAAACTCGGCATTTCTTGGGAAGACCTCATGAATATGGGCCGCGAAAATCCCGGTTCTAACGAGCGCTTCTCAATGAGTGTATTCGCTCTCAATACTTGTCAGGAGGCTAATGGTGTAAGCTGGCTTCACGGTGAGGTTTCAAAGAAAATGTTTGCCGGTATCTGGAAAGGTTACACATGGGAGGAAAGTCATGTGGGATATGTCACTAATGGTGTACACATGCCTACATGGGCTGCCTCTGAATGGAAAGCTTTCTATGCTCAGCGTCTCGGTGAAAAGGTATTCGAAGATCAGAGCAACCCCAAGTCATGGGAAGGTATTTTTAACGTTCCTGATGAAGATATATGGAATCTCCGCATGCAGATGAAAAATAAATTCATCAATTTTGTAAGACGTGACTTTAAGGAGAAGTGGCTTGCTAATCAGGGTGATCCTTCTGCTGTGATGAGCATCCTGGACAAGATTAACCCCAATGCGCTAATAATTGGCTTCGCTCGTCGTTTTGCCACTTATAAGCGTGCTCATCTCCTGTTCACCGATCTTGACCGCCTTGCTAAGATTGTCAATAACGAGCACTTCCCCGTTCAGTTTGTATTCTCTGGAAAAGCTCACCCGGCTGACGGTGCAGGTCAGGGACTTATCAAGCGCATCATGGAAATCTCCAGAATGCCTCAGTTCCTCGGCAAGATTATCTTCCTTGAAGACTATAACATGATTGTTGCTAAACGTCTTGTTACAGGTGTTGATATCTGGTTGAATACTCCAACACGTCCCCTTGAGGCATCAGGCACATCCGGTGAAAAAGCTGAGATGAACGGTGTCCTCAACTTCTCGGTGCTTGACGGTTGGTGGTATGAAGGATACAAGTTTGATGAAAAAGCCGGATGGGCTCTTACAGAAAAACGTACCTTCACAGACCAGTCACAGCAGGATAAGCTTGATGCAGCAACTATCTACTCAATGCTTGAAAATGAAATCGTGCCGCTGTATTTCGAGAAAAACTCAAAAGGCTACTCTCCCAAATGGATTCAGTACATCAAGGGTTCTATTGGTCATATAGCTCCTCACTTCACCATGAAGCGCATGATTGACGATTATATTTCACGCTTCTATCTCCCCGAGGACAAACGCTTTAATGCACTTTGCAAAAATGATTTTGCACTGGCTAAAGAGATTGTCGCTTGGAAAAACAAGGTTGTTGAAGCATGGGATGGTATCAAGGTTGAAAAACTTGATATCTGTCAGCCCGCTCTCAATGCGACAGGTCAGAAGTATGAAATCACAGCTGTGATTGATACTAATGGTCTTGGAAAGGATCTTGCACTTGAATATGTTTCATATCAGGTTGAAGACGGTGTGGAACACCTCTTTGAAACAAAACAGTTCAAGGTTGTGAAAGAGGAGGGTAACATCGTAACTTATCAGCTCTCTGAAAAGCTTCGTGAAGCCGGTGTTTACCGCTATGCTTTCCGTCTGTACCCGACCAATCCAAACCTGCCTCATCGTCAGGATTTCGCATACGTGCGCTGGATTTGATTTTAATGCAGTCCTCAAGCAGTCCTCAATATGTGCAGGCGATACTTTCAAAGTATCGCCTGTTTTTGAATATAAGGAATGTCACAGATGAAAAAAATGAATTACATTTGCAAAAATTAATCATTATGCAGAAAAAAGAAGCTACTGATTTTATTGTTAAAGAATGTCTGCAACTGTCCGGACTGTATTCGCTGCTGAAATTAACTCCGGCAGATGGCACGTCTCTTCCGGAAATATTACCGGGACAGTTTGTTCAGGTAAAAGTGCCACATTGTGCAGACGTGATGCTGCGCCGTCCTATATCCGTTAAAAATGTAGATATTGCTGATAACACTTTGTGGCTGCTTGTTCGTAGAGCCGGTAAAGGAACTGATACTCTTGCATCGCTTGCAGCGGGTGAAAAGCTCAATGTGGTTCTGCCCCTTGGTAATACCTTCTCTATTCCTGACGGTAAAGACTC
>JAIDQW010000391.1 GCA_029062075.1 Paramuribaculum sp. | reverse complement strand
GAGTCTCGTGGGCTAGGAGATGTGCATAAGAGCCAGACATTATTGTGCGTGATTTTTGATTTTCACCCCTCAACATAGTGATTATTTAAGCTGAAAGTCTGCAAAATCCACCGCTATTCAGTCAAATTATGCTTTACAACATATTTATTATTCACAAAAAATATAGCTCCTTATTAATATTTGTATTCAGATAAATTCGTAACTTCGCAAAAATTCTATACCAATCTAAATAGATTACATTTTTATGAGTAAGGAAAAGAAATTCTTGACTTGTGACGGTAACCAGGCTGCTGCGCATATTTCTTATATGTTCACAGAGGTTGCCTCAATCTATCCTATCACCCCTTCATCCACAATGGCTGAATATGTGGACGAATGGGCAGCTGCGGGACGTAAGAACATCTTTGGCGAGACAGTGCTCGTTCAGGAAATGCAGAGTGAAGGCGGTGCTGCCGGTGCAGTTCACGGTTCACTCCAGGCTGGTGCTCTGACCACAACTTATACAGCATCTCAGGGTCTTCTTCTGATGATACCTAATATGTATAAGATTGCAGGTGAGCTTCTTCCCTGTGTGTTCCATGTAAGCGCACGTACAATCGCCTCACATGCTCTCAGCATTTTCGGTGACCATCAGGATGTCATGGCTACACGCCAGACCGGATGCGCCATGCTTGCTGAAGGTAGCGTTCAGGAAGTTATGGATCTCGCTGCTGTTGCACACCTTGCAACTATCAAGAGCCGCGTGCCTTTCGTAAACTTCTTTGACGGATTCCGCACATCTCACGAAATTCAGAAAATCGAGATGCTTGAGCAGGAAGACCTCGCTCCCCTCCTTGACCGTCAGGCTGTTGCCGAGTTCCGCGAAAGAGCTCTTAACCCCGATGCTCCTGTAGCCCGCGGTATGGCTGAAAACAGCGATGTATTCTTCCAGCACCGCGAAGCTTGCAACAACTACTATAGCGCTGTTCCCGAAATTGTAGAGTACTACATGGGCAAAATCTCTGAAATCACAGGTAGAGAGTATCATCTCTTCGACTATTACGGAGATCCTCAGGCAGAGCGCGTTATCATTGCTATGGGTTCAGGCTGTATGGCTGCTCAGGAAGCGGTTGACTATCTTCGCTCTAAAGGTGAGAAAGTTGGTCTTGTTGCCGTGCACCTGTATCGCCCCTTCTCTGCAAAGCACCTCCTTGCAGCTATTCCCGCTACAACAAAACGCATTGCTGTGCTTGACCGCACAAAAGAGCCCGGTGCTCCCGGCGAACCCCTCTATCTTGACGTTTGCGAGGCATACAAGGGCGTAGAAAACGCACCTGTTATTGTTGCCGGTCGTTTCGGTCTCGCGTCAAAGGATACCACCCCTGCTGAAATCATCTCTGTTTACGATAATCTCGCACTTCCCGAACCGAAAGATCACTTCACACTCGGCATTATTGATGATGTAACATTCACATCTCTGCCCCCCGTTGCTCCGATTGTGCTTAATCACAAAACTTTCGAAGCTAAATTCTACGGTCTCGGTGCAGACGGTACTGTTGGTGCGAACAAAAACTCTGTAAAGATTATCGGTGACAACACCAATAAATATTGCCAGGCATATTTTGCTTACGACTCCAAGAAGAGCGGTGGCTTCACATGCTCTCACCTTCGTTTCGGTGACGAGCCCATCCGCTCCACTTATCTCGTCACAACACCTAACTTTGTGGCATGTCACGTTCAGGCATACCTTCACCTTTATGATGTTACCCGCGGTCTTCGTGACGGTGGCACATTCCTGCTCAATACAATCTGGAAGGGTGAAGAACTCGCCAAGAACCTCCCCAACAAAGTGAAAAAATACTTCGCTGACCATAATATCACCGTATATTATATTGACGCAACAAAGATTGCTCAGGAAATCGGTCTTGGAAACCGCACCAATACCATTCTTCAGAGCGCATTCTTCCGCATCACCGAAGTAATTCCGGTTGACCTCGCTGTTGAGCAGATGAAGAAATTCATTGTCAAGAGCTACGGCAAGAAGGGTCAGGATGTTGTCGACAAGAACTATGCAGCCGTTGACCGCGGCAACGAATATTCAAAACTTGAAATTGATCCCGCATGGAGCAACCT
>JAIDQW010000390.1 GCA_029062075.1 Paramuribaculum sp. | reverse complement strand
GGGTTAGCGTAAGTGTCGCGGGGATCAAGAATCTTGGGATCAACTCCGGGAAGTTCGGTGGGAACTGTGAAGTCGAAGATGGGGAGCTTCTTGGTGGGAGCGGAAAGGATAGCGCCGTCAAGAATAGCGTCGATGATACCGCGGGTATCTTTGATTGAGATACGTTTGCCTGTACCGTTCCAGCCGGTATTCACGAGATAAGCCTTTGCTCCGCTCTTTTCCATACGCTTAACGAGTTCTTCAGCGTACTTGGTGGGGTGGAGTGAAAGGAACGCTGCACCGAAGCAAGCAGAGAAGGTGGGAGTCGGCTCAGTGATGCCGCGCTCTGTACCTGCGAGCTTGGAGGTGAATCCGCTCAGGAAGTAATATTTGGTCTGCTCGGGGGTGAGGATAGACACCGGAGGAAGCACACCGAATGCGTCTGCGCTCAGGAAGATTACATTCTTGGCGGCAGGTCCGCGGCTGGGCTTAACGATATTCTTGATGTGATCGATAGGATAGCTGACGCGGGTATTCTCGGTAACGCTCTTGTCTGCGAAATCGATTTTGCCGTTTTCGTCAACAGTAACGTTTTCAAGAAGAGCGTCGCGGGTGATAGCGTTGTAGATATCAGGCTCGCTCTCTTTGTCAAGGTTGATAACCTTAGCGTAGCAACCGCCTTCGTAGTTGAACACACCGTTGTCATCCCAACCGTGCTCGTCGTCACCGATAAGAAGACGTTTCGGGTCGGTTGAAAGAGTGGTTTTACCTGTGCCTGAAAGACCGAAGAAAATTGCGGTGTTTTCACCCTTCATATCGGTGTTTGCAGAGCAGTGCATTGAAGCGATACCGCGCTGGGGGTTGTAGTAGTTCATGATTGAGAACATACCCTTCTTCATTTCGCCGCCGTACCATGTGTTGATGATAAGCTGCATGCGCTCGGTAAGGTTGAAAGCAACGCAAGTCTCTGAGTTGATGCCGAGTTCCTTCCAGTTCTCAACTTTTGCCTTTGAAGCGTTGAGCACAACGAAGTCGGGCTTGAAGTTCTTAAGCTCTTCTTCGGTAGGACGGATGAACATGTTGGTCACAAAGTGAGCCTGCCATGCAACTTCCATTACGAAACGAACGGCAAGACGGGTGTCAGGGTTAGTTCCGCAGAATGCGTCAACAACATAAAGAGTCTTGTCGCTCAGCTCCTTGTCTGCGATTGCCTTGAGAGCATCCCAGGTGGCAGGAGTGATTGCCTTGTTATCATTCTTATATTCGTCTGTTGTCCACCAGATTGTGTCTTTTGAAGTATCATCCTTTACAAAGAACTTGTCTTTGGGTGAACGGCCGGTATAAACTCCGGTCATAACATTCACTGCTCCGAGCTCTGTGGTCTGACCTTTTTCGTAGCCGGTGAGATTGCTGTTGGTCTCATCGATGAAAAGCTGGTCCCAGCTGGGATTGTGAATCACCTTTGCGCCGGTGATTCCGTACTGAGATAAATCAATAGTACTCATTTTGGTTTAACTTTATGTAATTGGTTAGTAATTAATTGTTTCGTATTGGTTATGTCGCTTCGCAGCTTGCCGCTGCTAATCTGCCTTTTAAACTAAATGCAAAGGTAGAAACTTTTTTACGGTCATACGCATCTGAATAAAGAAAAATTTCCGTATTAATTATTTTTAAGGTTTCACCCCGATTAAAAAGCTGTCAGATAAACACCCGACCAATCCTAACAATTGTAAAAACCACCCCAAACTTTGTTAACACCCCACTCTCACTCTCCCTCCCAATAAACCGATGATTCGGATACCACCGAGAATTCCGAATCATCAAATCATCCGAAACTGTATCTTATACACAAATGACGATGCCGACGATTGGCATTGTT